>JAPOOT010000056.1 GCA_026713285.1 Gemmatimonadota bacterium
CTCTACCACGGCACCGCGGAGAAGCTCTCCCGCCTGGAACCCAGGCCCGCACACGGGGTAGGATCGGAAGAAGACCAGCTTACCGCGGTCTATGCCACCCACCTGAAGAAACTCGCCATCGCCTTTTCGATCCCGATTCTGCCGAATGAAAACGGAGGTTTCAGTTTTGGCCTGGATCTCGGTATAGAACGCCCGGAGGATCTGAATGAGGACATCGAGCCCCGAATCGACCTCGAGGCCGGTTTGCTCGACCTGGACAGGCCGGGCTACGTGTACGTCCTGCCCTCCGACACATTCGAACCGGTCGATCCCTGGCAATGGGCTTCCCAGGTGTCCGTGGAACCATTGGACGTAATCCGGATCGACCCGAAACGCTACGCCCACTGGATCAGGGACAAGCGTCCGGATGGGGCCTGAGTACCCTTCTTAGATCATCATTCCAATAAAAAACCCGCATGATTTCACGCGGGCGATCTGACCAAGTGCCGAAGGAGAGATTCGAACTCTCACGGGCGAAAGCCCACTGCGCCCTGAACACAGCGTGTCTACCAGTTCCACCACTTCGGCATCATATACCATTTGTCACAATTCAGCCTGATTAATATATTCCGGTAGCCGCTATTTGTCAAGCAGCGCCAGTGTGGTAATCAGATAGACCAAGCCGGTAAGAGGAAGACATGGCCAGAGCATCAGAACGTCCAATCACCGAAGCCAACGGGGCCGATGAAATCAAGGTGATCGTGACCAACCGGAAGGCGCGGCATGATTACCATTTCCTGGAGACCTGGGAGGCGGGAATCGTCTTGACCGGCACCGAGGTGAAATCGCTCCGGGCGGGCAAGATCAACCTGACCGACAGCTATGCCGCGGTCGATAACGGCGAGGCATATCTGTACAACGTTCACGTGTCGCCCTACGAACAGGGCAGCCACTTCAATCACGAACCGACCCGGCGTCGCAAGCTCCTCCTGCACCGGTCTGAAATCCGCAAGTTGATCGGGCGGGTCGTTGAAAAGGGGCTTACTCTCATCCCCATGAGGGTCTATTTCAAACGTGGGCGCGCCAAGGTGGAAATCGCCCTGGCCAAGGGAAAGCGGGATTACGATCGCAGACGGACCATCATGGAACGGGACGCCCGGCGGGACATGGAACGTACGTTGAAGGGGCGTCCATGACGGAGCGTGCGCCGAAGACGGAAAGTAAACTGCTTGCCATCATCGGACTCGTATGGGGCCTCTCCTTCATCGGCGCCGTTTTGCTGTACGCCATATTCAGGCTTTCCGCAGTCACCGTCGATGCGCTGGACAACTTCCCTTTCTTCTGGTACCACTGGCTGGTACTGGGTCTTGTGGTCGTCTTCATGGCCCACTCCGAAGGGTACCACGGATTTCAGAAGAACTTTTCTCCCCGCGTGCTTTCAAGAGCCTGGTTCCTCTACCATCACCCCCGTCCCCGGCTGATCGTGCTGGCGCCGGTGTTTCTTGCAGGCTACATACATATAAACCCCGTTCGTCAGCGCATTACCATGATGTTGACCTTCGGCATCTTGATGCTGATCATCCTGATCGGATACCTGCCCCAACCCTGGCGGGGAATCGTCGATGCGGGTGTGGTGGTAGGGCTCTCATGGGGTGTGGTCTCTCTGGTAATCTATGGGATAAGAATCCTGGGCTCGCGGCCTTTCGTTTACGCTCCCGAGGTTCCCGGTGAAAGCGAGGTGAATCCATGAAACGCATCGTTTTGAGACTGTTGGTCGGTTCGATGGCCGCGCTGGCCGTACTGGCCGGACTGACCGGTGGGTGCGGATTGGGTGGAGATGGTGCGGATGCTACCCGAAACGGACCCGTCACCTTCGGCGACTACTGGTACCAGGGCAAGGCGGAGATTACGAGCTATGACCTGAAGCAGGCCCGTTACGGCGAACTCCACGACGGTGACGCCGTGCTCATTTTCGTGACGGAGGATTTCTCGGAGAAGAAGCAGGTCAAGCTGGACCGGCCGGACGAAGCGGGCGACGATGCCGTGAAGGTCCTGAAGTTGAATGCGCTTCGAAACTTCAACACGGGCGTGTATCCGTACACCGTCATGACATCGGCCTTCAGCCCGGTGGACCGGGACCGCCATCCCAGAACGCTGAAGATCACGACGTCCGTACAGGAGTGGTGCGGTCACGCTTTCGTCCAGTTGAACCTGCAGGACGATCAATACCGCGTTCAGCAGTACTCCTATTTCGAGAGCGAAGGCGATAAAGTAGAGCGGCTCGACGGCGTCGTTACCGAGGATGAAATCTGGACGACCATCCGGCTGAATCCGGACGATCTGCCGACCGGTGAGGTGACCATGATTCCGGGTACGCTGTACCAGCGGTTCGATCATACGGCCTGGCGCACCGTGAACGCCACCGCCATACTGATGCCGGAAACCTATGAGCCCGAAGTGATGGTCTACAACCTGGTTTACTACCCGGAACTCAACCGCACGCTGACCATACGTTTCAGACGGGACTTCCCCCACGAGATCGAATCCTGGGAAGAGGTCGAATTCGCGTCCGATGGAACGACGAAGGAACTCGTCACCACGGCCGTCCGAAACAGGCGCCTCATGCTGGACTACTGGACGAAGAACAGCGTGGTGGACGTGGGACTGCGCAGGGAACTCGGTCTGGACAACTGAGTCGTCTGCGCGCGCGACCATGACCATACCTGAGCAGACTGCGCGTGTGAGCATTCTCCACGTGTTTCCGCGTGTGAGCAGTCTGCGCGTGTCTCTGTGCGAGTGAACAGATTCTGCGTGTGAGCAGATCCCGCGGGAACGGAAGGGGTAACAGGTAATACCATGGATGTCGACGGGAAGTGGCGCGATGGCGGGGTGAAGGTCGTCCCCGGCAACCGGCTCGACACAAACACCCCACAGACCCCGGGCATGTCGCGTGCAGCGGCGATTACCCACGCCCGGACCGGGGCGAGCAAGATCTGGGCGGGTACCGTAACAATCCACCCAAACGCGAAAACCGGCGCCCATCACCACGGCGAGCTGGAAAGCGTGATCTACGTTTTGAAAGGCAAGGCGAGGATGCGCTGGGGCGAGCGGCTGGAATTCGTGGCGGAAGCGGGGCCGGGTGATTTCATCTACGTGCCGCCCTACGTTCCCCCCCAGGAGATCAACGCCCGTTCGGACGAACCGCTGGAATGCGTGCTGTGCAGAAGCGGCATGGATCCAGTCGTGGTCAATCTGGACATCGAACCCGTGGAGAAGCCGGAGAACGTGTACTGGGTCGACTCGATACACCCGGACCCGAACGGTTGATCGGTCGTTGCGCCGCAACCACCTGAAGTCGGCGCATTCACCGGAAGTCGGCGCATCACCGGAAGCCGACGCACTCCCCCGGTTCCCCGTCACGCGCTTTCTCGATAACTACCCGTCCTCCCTGTAGACCGCTTCCCGCAACCCCCTGATATAACCGACGGCGTAGAGCCTGCACAACGCGGAATAACCCGGGTGGTCGTTGTCCTCGCCGGCCAGGGTCGGCACGTGGTCCGGCCGGAGCACGCCCTCGAACCCGATATCCCGGTACGCGCGCAGGCAGGCCATCATATCGGTCGGACCGTCGTCGTGGAAGGTCTCCACGTAATTCTCCACGTCCCCGCGCACATCCCTGAAATGGACAAAGAAGATCTTTCGCTGCGCGCCGAAATGGCGGATGGCTGCTGGCTGATCGTCGGTCATGAGTGCGAAGTTTCCCTGACAGAACGTGATCCCGTTCATGGGACTAGGCACCAGGTCCAGGAGTTTCTGGTAGTTGTCCAGAGTCCGCATGATTCGTCCGACGCCTCGAAGCGGCGAGAGGGGCGGGTCGTCGGGGTGCATGGCCATTTCCACGCCGTACTGTTCGGCGACGGGCGTTACCCTTTCCAGGAATTCGTGCAGCGTCTCCCAAAGCTGGTTCTCGGATACTTCGCCCGCCTCGGTCAGCGGCGCATTCTTCATCATGGCGTGGTCGTAGCCGGTCACGAAGGCACCGCCCCGGGACGGGACCGTCGAAGAGGTCCGCGTCCAGTTCAGGACCGCCATCCAGTTGTAGCACCAGGTCTTGATGCCGACCCGGCCCATGCTCTCGATGAAGGTACAGACGTCGTCCAGTTCCTCCTCCCGGCCTTCCAGACCCAGCTTGATGCGGAGCATCGGGGGCGTGCTTTCGATGACAGCCACGTCGAAACCGGCGTCGTTGAAATTGTTCTTCATCCGCAGCATGGGCATGTATTCCCAGCCCATTTCGTTGCCCACTGCGGGCGGCATGCTGGTCACCACGTGATCAACGCCGATCTGCTTGACCTGGTCCCAGAGTATGTTGCGGCCAGTACTGAGGATTTCTGCGATCTTAATCATGAATAACCCTCTCCTGTTACGTCCACTGCTATTGAATATCCGGCCATGCGCCGGCTGCACGAATGGACAGCCGCAGTCCGTACCCACGGCACAGCCGTCGGCTTCTTACCCCCTGCTGCGCACGGGATGTTCGAGTGCCCTTTCGTAGAGATGGGACCATTCCTTTGAACCATCGTCATGGACAATCTCCAGTTCGACTCCGTCGGAGTGGGCGGGGCCGTTGCCCTGGATGAAATAGCCGTAGGCCCTGTTCATGGGCGCGATGTGAATCCGGGTGCCGTCGGGGTAGACCACGGAGCAGATGATGCGCGGTTTGGGCTTATCATACAGTTCGCCCTGCTCATTCAGTTCCCGGACAGTCTCGTCGGGCACCCGCCACCTTTCTACCGCTTCCTCGTCAACGGTCACACCCAGGCCCGGTTCCTCGGGCACCCGGTGAAAACCGCCCACGACCTCGACAGGTTTCGTCAGCAGGTGATGGCTGTAGAGGTTTATGCAGGTTATCGCGGGCCAGGTGGCGTGGGTCAGCACGGCGCCCAGGTGGGCGGCCCAGGTCGTGGTGAGCCCGTTGCCCACAAGCTGGAGCCAGAAAGGCATGTTGGCCTCGGCGCTCAGATGTCCCTGTCGCATCACCTCGGACTTGCCGGCGCAGACGACGAAGCCGTCACAGACTTCCTCGCGGAGAGCCGTCATGTAGGGCGGCGAGCCGAAGTGCATGGCGATGGGACGGGGGATGACCTGTTTGAGCTGCCGGTTGCCCAGTATGTCGGTCTGCGGGATGGGGGATTCGAACATGGCCACGTTTTCGTGCTGCGCCAGCTTCTGCATGATGGGCATGGCCGCGGCCGCGTTCTGCATCGTGGCATTGGCGTCGAGATCCAGCTTGAAGGAACTGGGAATGCCCGTGGAAATGGCGTCCACCTGGGCGAAGATGTCCCACCAGGGCCGCTGTTTGATCTTGAAGCTGGTGTAACCCAGGGCTACCGCGTCACGGGCCTCGGCCAGCCAGTCTCCCGGCGACGCGTCGATGGACCACCAGGAGATGGGCGACCAGTCGCGAACCTTGTTGCCAAGCAGCTTGTAGCATGGGACCCCCAGCGCTTTCCCGGCCACGTCGAACAGGGCCATCTGCAGTCCCGCGCCGAGCGTATCGTCGTTCATCACGTCGGCCGGGCTCTTTCCGATGACCCGATTCACGGCTTCGTCGGTGACCCGCGCCCAGGTGTAGTGTATAACTGTTTCCCCCCAGCCGGTCAGGCCGGTATCCGTGGTCACCCGGCACAGCTCCAGGATCGACCAGTTGTACACTTCCCGCTCGGTGATCCGGGCCTGCCTCTCGGTGAAAGGCACATCCACCACGATTCGTTCCACATCGACGACTTTCATGACGCGAAATCCTCCAGTC
>JAPOOT010000055.1 GCA_026713285.1 Gemmatimonadota bacterium
GTAGCCCGGCTTGGAGATTTCCACCAGGTGGGATTCATTCCGCGGAAGTTCGATCGTAAACGGATTCGTGTCCCGGTCGATGCGATCCGGAATCTTGATCCGGGCATCTGCCGGCGTAACGTTGATTTCCACTTTCTGCGTGTCGCCCAGGAACACCCGTCCGCATCCCGTCAAGCATACCAATAAAAAGCATAACATCAAACGCCGCATCGATTTCCTCCGATAACTAAGATTGGAAAAACATGCCATTCATCCGTAGGGATGCGCACGTCCCGACCAGAACGAATGCGCACATCATGATCGGTACGGTTGCGCACAAACAACATGATTTGAACGGTTGCGTACATCACGTCCAGTTCGTGTAGGGCGGAAGTGGCCAGTCCGCTTCCCGGCCGATGGCTAAAGCTCGCATCCGTTCGTCGGGGGAAAGGGGCGGTACACAGTCCGCTCCGGCATTTTCCTCGAGCTGCGCACGATTCTTCGCACCGGGTATCACAGAGGTCACGCCCGGGGTATCCAGCACGAACCGGAGCGCGGCCTGCACCATGGTGCGTTTACCTCCCGCAACCAGAAAAGACAGTTCCGACAGTTTTCTCAGCGCGGAATGGATTCGGGGATTGTCGAAACGCTCGTGCCGGCGGTCCTGCGTATCGAGCCGGGACAATGAATCGAAGTACTTGCCGGTCAGCGCGCCTTGCGCAAGGGGCACGCGAATAAGCGTTCCCAGATTTTCCTCCGCCGCGAACCGCAATCCCGCCTTTCCCACCGGATTGACGATGCTGTAGCCGATCTGCGCCATCGCGAGGTCGCCCAGCGACATCAGGGACCGCATGACTTCCGTCTCGTACGTCGAGATGCCGAAACACCGGATCTTGCCTTCTTCGACCAGCCGCGTTAACGCCTCCACGATCTGTGGCATGTCGGCCTCGTCCGGTTCTCCGTGCAACTGGTAGATGTCGATGTATTCCGTCTGAAGCCGTTCCAGGCTTCCCTCGCAATTCCGCGCGATGAACTGCTGTATGGGCTCGTCCGGATCGTCCGACCTGGGAGCCACCTTGGTTGCGATCACGTAGCGTTCGCGTCTGCCCAGGAGCGCTCGGCCGATGATCCGCTCGCTATGGCCGGCTCCGTACCCGTTCGCCGTGTCCAGCAGGTTGATTCCAAGAGATTCCGCGTGTTGTATGGTGGCGACGGACTCATCATCGTCGATGCCCGACCAGTTCGCTCCGCCGACCATGCCGGCCATGGGCCAGCAGCCCAGGCCGATACACGACACCTCGATTCCCGTCTTTCCCAGAACACGGTACTCCAATGATCTAACGTCCCTCCTGCAATCAGGGTTTCATTACTGGCCGAACAGCCGGGGCCGCCGGTCGAAGTTTCATGACTGGCCGAACAGCCGGGGCCGCCAGACGAAGACACGCAGCCATCCAGAATCGCACAGCCAACAGATCAACTCGGGTTGCTCAACGTGGCGTGAGCATAAGCCGATGTCCCGCAATACCTTCCACCGCTTCCCGACTGAACGCCAGCGGGAGATATTCGTCCTCCGCCCAGGTTTCCAGCAGGCTGCCGTAGTATGGGCTTTCCGGCTGACCCGACTGTCCCGGCGTGATGATGAAGACCGAGCGGTCCCAGTCGTCGGTGTCCAGTATGTGCCGGAAGCTCACCGACGTGGCGGCGATGGTGCCGTAACCGCCGGACCGCTCCAC
>JAPOOT010000054.1 GCA_026713285.1 Gemmatimonadota bacterium
AAAATGCGCCAGTCCAGGGGATGGATCCGGAACAGGTGGTATACCTCGACCAGTCGCGTTATCGTCAGCAGTCCGAAGGATGCCAGCGTTCCCAGGGCGGCGCCCAGGATGCCCAGGGATGGTATCAGCCACAGGTTCAGGGCGAAATTCACGGCTACGACCACGACCGTGTTGATGAGATTCAGATAGGGCCGGCCCGACATGATGAGCACGGTATCGCCAGAACCCATGGCGGCATATACGACCTGGCTCATGGCCAGGACGACCATCGCCATGAACCCAGTGACGAATGCCGGACCGAACAACCCCAGCAATTCATTGCCGATCAGTGCTACGACGCAGAGGAACCCCACGCCGACGGTCAGGACCCACCGGGTGACCAGCCTGAGGTTGCGCTCCAGCCGCGGCAGGTCGTTGCGGTGATTCAGTTCGGCGACGATGGGACTGAAAATCGGGTCGAACCACTGGCGGACCTTCTTGGTCAGCAAGGCGATTTCGACCGCGATCACGTAGACGCCCACCTGCGCCGCCGGCAGGAAGTAGCCGACCATGAGCACGTCAAGACGTATCATGGCCATGTAGACCAGTTCATAGCCCATTACCGGCAGCGAGAAACGGGTCAGCGGAGTGACGAAACGCAGTTCGCGCAGGTGGACGAGACAGGCACGCCAGGAATAGAACCTGGTGAACACGTAAACGGCGAACAGCAGGCCGCCGGCCAGCGCGGCCAGATGGGCCGCGGCGATGCCGTAGGTGCGCCAGCCCCAGTAGAACAAGGCGCAGGCTACCCCGAACAGCACCAGCGGTTCGACCGCGCCCCGGACCATGGCGTCGTACTTCATGACCTTGTGGGCCCGGGTGACGCCCAGGATGATGTGGGTCAGGGCGATTAGCGGCAGTCCGACCGCCAACAACCGCAGCATGCCGGTGAGCCGTGGCTTTTCGAGCAGCCCTTCGGCCAGCGCGGGCGCGCCGACATAAAGCGCGGCGCCGACCCCAACGCTAAGCAGCAGTCCCACGCCCAGGGCCTGCGCGATGATTCGGTGGATGGCGTCCTTCTTCCCGTCCTCGCGCATTCGCGGGATGAAATTGATCAACCCCTTGTCCAACGAGAACTGGGCCACCTTTACCACGAGATCCACGATGGTCCATCCGAGCATGTACAGGCCGAAAATCTCGGCGCCGAACAGCCGCGTAAGGACGATGAACGACACGGACTTGGTAAGCCGCGCCACCGTTCCGATGAAGTTGACGGCCGCGCCCCGGGCGATCGCCGATGCGTCGGTGTCGGACCGGACCGGAACCGTTTGCTCAAGGGTACGCTTCATGGTGGGGAATTCGCCGGACGGAGGGTCTTCCTGTCTGCTTCGATCAACAGCGTCCATCCCCCGTGGTTTTTCGTGAACAGGTTAAAAACCGCGGACACCGCCCGGCCGATCGATACCAGCCCCAATCGGACCAGCGCCGCCGGGACCGCGCGCATGCGCTCGGTAGCATAGCTCAACCGGATCAGCGCCAGGTCCAGCTTCGAACGAAGCAGGTAGCGGTGTCTTATCAGTCTGAACCCACACGCCTCCAGCAACGAGCCGACCGACGGATGCGAATAGAATTGAAGGACGCTGTGACGTTCCCGGTGCTCGTCGCGCCACGCCTCGCCGATCACCCCGAGGCTCAGACTGTCCAGCGTCAACAGGATGCGTCCCCCGGGCCGCAATACGCGCCACATCTCCCTCAGCGTCTGCCGGTCGTCCGGCAGGTGCTCGAAGACGCACAGGCTCATGACCGTGTCGAACTGTCCCGAGCGAACGGGGAACGCGCCCGCATCGGCACAGAAGAATCCCGTCGAAGGCGTCTTGTGATAGGCCGCGGCACGGCGCAACTGGCGCCGGTTCAAATCCAAACCGAATACCTCGGCGCCCCGCAAGGCGACGCGGTAATCATAGGTCCCTTCTCCGCAGCCTATATCTAGAATCCGCTCGCCCCTGCGCGGCTTCAGCCAGCGCAGTGCCGGGACCGTTTCCTGGACCCTGCGGAAGTTGAGATCCTTCCTGATCCGGAGGGCGAAAAGTCCCCGTGCATGGTACAGCAATCCGCTCATGAGCGCTCCACCTGCTCAACCGCCCGGTCCCGCGCCAACAGCCGCCCCGTCGAAATGAATATGGCCAGACCCATGGCCAGGCCGCCGGCCGTTACGGTCCAGAACATCCAGTTCAGGAGTCCGAGTGCGGCGAAAACCAGCAACAGCAAGGTAAAGAAATCCCTTTTGCACATCATCCGAAACAGATTGAGCAGCCTGGCGGAGAGGTCGCGGCGCCGCCCGACGGCGTGTCTTTCGAAGGCGCGGTTGAACCGTACGAGACTGCCGCTTCCCCCGGTCTGCATCAGGTAGTAGTACATCGCGAGAATCGACGCGGCCACCACGGCGACGGATACCAGGCCGAGGTACCGGATTGCCGTTTCGTCGGAGCCGCCCGCATAGGCCCAGACAACGGCGGAGAAAAACGCCAGGTAAGTCAGGTTGTCCGTGATCGTGTCGAGCCATGAACCGTATTTCGACTCCCGGAAGGTCAGGACCGCCACCTCCCCGTCGCATCCATCGAGGATGGACGAAACCTGGAAAAGAATGGTGCCGAGCAGTACCGTCCAATACGTGCCGCCCAACACGAACCACGCTCCGGCCAGGCCGGTCAGGAAGGTGACCAGGGTCACCATGTTGGGGGTGATCGGCGTCCGGACCAGCCATCGGCTGATACGGGTCGAAATTGGCCGGTTCAGGAACCGGGCGATCCAGCCATCCGTGGGCTTTACGAGGCGCCCCAGGAGGTTCTTTTCGCCGTGCGCCAGCATTTCGGGCGTATCCACGTCCTGCCAGAATCCATCGCCGACGTCGAAGGCGCGTATCCTCCCGTATTCCGCAAGCGCCCGGACGCCGTCGCTCAATGCGCACCCCTCCGGTCCGTCCACGGCATCAAGGGCATCCAACAGGGCCGGCGTACAAAGGAACATGCCCGTGTCTACCGCGTTGAACTCCCGCAGCGATTTATCGATGCGAACAACTTTGTCCCCGCGCACCTCGACCTTGGTGGCGTCGTCCAGGTCGTACACGCTATCGATTTTCCGGTCGACGGCGAGCAGACATTCCCCATCGGCGACCGGTTCCTCGAGCAGACGCTCCAACGTACTTTGCTCGAAGAGGTGATCCGCCATGAGTAGCGCGAACGGTTCCGCCAGGCGGGAACGGGCGGCCAGGGCGGAAACCCCGTTGGGCAGGCGCCATCGCTCGTTATGCACCCATTCGATCCGGCAGCCGTCCAGGGCGGGATCGTCCGAAAGGACCTCGTGAAAGAGGTCCGCCCGATATCCCGTTACGATCACGAAACGCGAAATGCCGGCCCTGGCCGCTGTCAAAATGATCCGCTTGATCAGTGGCACGCCGCATAGCTTCAACAAGGGTTTGGGAACCTGGCCGGTTACCGTTTGAAGGCGCACGCCCGCGCCGCCGGCGATAATCAGCGCCGAGGCCGCTCTTTTCATATGATGATCCATTTGCCTTAGATTCTGATAGCCATTTGGACGAAGGAAGTAGCTAGAAGATCGCTGAGAAGCCCAGCGTCATCTCCGGGTAAGGACGCGAGGTGACATCGAGCTCCTTTCGGTAGGAAGCCTGCACGATCACGGCGACGTGCCGTTCCCAAAAGTAACGCAGCCCAACCCCGGCGTCGATCATGGCCATATGCGGGTTCTGAGGCCTGATCTCCAGTCCGGCGCCCCAGCCGAAGAAGGGCGTGAAGGAACCACCCGGAACGAGTGGGTTGTACCGATAGAAGGCGCCGATCCGGGTTATCCGGTCGGCCTGCTCTTCCTCCTGGGTTTCAAGCGCCGTCCCGTGCACCGCCGTGGTCCCGAACCCGGCCAGTTTCCGGGCTCGAAGCGGGTTGCCGCCATACGAGGAAACCGGGGACCGCGGGGTGTCGTCAAGCGATTCGGCATCGTTCGGCCGCCGGATGGAAAACACGCCGCCGAACTGGTGGGTGGATGTAAGGAAATAACCGGCGCTCAAGGAGACCGTGGTCGGGTCGAACAACGCGTTCCCGGTCTGACCCACACCCTGCACCTCGATACGTCCAGGTCCGACCTTGCTCTCCGGCGCTGGGGATCTGTCCGGCAGCCTCGCGGCGGCTGAATGACCGAGCACGGCGGGGTTTATTCTCTGGCTACCCGCAGGTGCGTAGGCCTCGCCTGCATACCGGACGCTACGATCAACCATCAGGTCGGCCATGGATCTACGCTGCAAAGGCCGGCCATCGACCATGATCCTGGGAGTCTCTTCGCGGACGGACGGGGCCGGATCGTGCTCGACCGGCGATTTCGACCCGCCGGTTACCACGGCGTCATGGCTCGGACGGACCGGAGGCGTATCGATCCGGCCGGGGATCGACTGTTCGCCGGACATGCTTGTCCGCGCCGGCACGGGCATGTCGACGGGGGCATCGACCGTCTGCCGCAAAATGGGCGTGACCGCGAACACCGTGCATATACCGGCGGTCAGCAACGAGAAGAAGGTGCTGCCCTTCCGGTTCACCGCCGAACCGAGCACGTCCCGGATACGTATGGCAACGACGGAGGCCGACCTGGCCAGTTCGAGGACCGCCTGCCAGTGCGTCCTGACCTTGCCTCCGGCAACCTTGAGCAGGATGGAAGCGTAGCGTTCCGGATGATTGGAAACACGGACGACGGCCACGTCGCAGGCCCGTTCGGCCTCAATCCCTACTCGGCGCGCGGCATACCAGACCGCCGGATGGAAGAAGAAGAAGATCCTGGTGATTTGAACCAGGACGACCGTGAGGTGGTCCCGCCGGGCATAGTGCGTCAGTTCATGGAGCAGAACCTGCTTGAGTTCCGGGCTGGAAAGCTCCAGGATGCACCAGGAGGGGATCACGATAACGGGCCGCCCCACGGCGATCAACGCGGGGCCTTCGAACTCGTCCGAGACCCGCAATGCCACGCCGCGCTTCAGTCCCAATTCGGCCAGGCATTCGTCGAACAAGGCACGTATGCGGGGGACGGCGACCGGAACGGCCCTGCGCTTTCTTCGGTTCATCGTGATGACCGAGGAACCGATGCGGTACAGGCCGAAACAGGTGAAGACCATCCAGGTCAGGCCCGCGGCGGCGTAAGTACTCGAAGCCGGGAAGATATGATTGCCCGCGGCGGGATCTCCATATCCAGCTATCGACGCCAACGGGATCTCGAAAGGTCCCTGCCAGGGCAGCACAAGGGTGAGCAGCGGTTTTGCCAGCACCAGCAACCAGAGGAAATGCCTGATCCAAGGCGGACATCCCCGGTTTACGAAAAGCAGGACCCAGACCAGAACGCCGAGAAGCAACGCTTCCAGGCTCGGCAGCCACAGCAGGTCCACGACCTGCCGGCCGAACCGCTCGAAGAGGTTTATCGCGTACCCCAAGTCAGTCATCAGACGCCTCCGAGGCCATCCGGCCCAGCAGCTTGCGCAGGCTTTCGGCTTCCTCCGCGGTTAACGCGTCCGATTCGATCAGATGAAGCACGAGGGACTGCGGCGATCCGGCGAACAACTTGTCCACGACGGCCCTGACGGTCTCCTTGCGCACGCCTTCCGGCTTTACGATGGCGGTGTAGACATAGGCCCGGCCTTCGCGGGTATACTGAACCACGCCCTTCTGGGTAAGTATGGACAGGACCGTCTGCACTGTCGTGTACGCCAGGGGACGCTGATCCCGAAGCGAATCGACGATCTGGCGCACCGTCGCCCGTCCCAGCCGCCAGACGACATTCATGATGTCGATTTCCAGGTCCGTCAGCGAAGAC
>JAPOOT010000053.1 GCA_026713285.1 Gemmatimonadota bacterium
CGCCCGATGCGCGTTGTCACATTGCCACACGCTCGTCATGAATCCTTCAACCGCCCTCGCAGGAGTTCACGGAAGGAGGTTCCCTCCGTCTCGTCCTCCAGGGCGTAATCGGCAAAGGCTTCCCAGTAGGTCAGGGGCGTGCCGATGTCGTAGCGCCTGCTGTCAGCGTCCAGGGGCACGCACCAGACCGGACCGCCCACGCGGAGCAAGTTGCGGATGGCGTCGGCGAGCCACAACTCGCCGTTCCTTCCCCGGGGCGTCTCCTCCAGCGCGGTAAAGATTCCGGCGGCGCATATGTACCGGGCCGATACGGCGTAGCGGCTGGGCGCGGTTTCCGCCGCCGGCTTCTCCACGATATCGTCGATGGGGAAGGCCGTGTCGGATTCGTACCTTGGCTTTACGATGCCGTATCGCGACACCTTGTCCTCGGGTACATACTCCACCGCAATGGTGCACGCGGCGCGCGCTGTCGCATGGGTTTCCATCATGCGCCGCACGACGCTGCCTTCCGTCGCCGACCGGATGACGGCGTCGCCCCAGGCCACGACGAAGGGGTCCGATCCCGCAAAGGTCTTGCCCAGCCGCACGGCGTCGCCGTTCCCGGCCGGGACATCCTGTCGGACGAAAGCGTAGTCGAGCGTGGGCGGGTCGGTCTGATCCTCGGCATCCTGCCTCGATCGATCCCCGGGCGGCCCATCCCCTTCTTCGATCCCCTGGCCGTTTCGATCCCTGGGCGGCCCACTCTCCCGGCCGCCGGGCACGAAGTACGCCTCGATCGCCGTTTTGCGGCTGGACGTTACGAACAGGATTTGTTCGATTCCCGCCGCCGCCAGTTCATCGACCACGCGGTGTATCGCCGGTTTTCGGCCCAGGGGCAGCATTTCCTTGGGAACTGAACGTGTGAGGGGCAGCATCCGCGTACCCAGGCCCGCAACGGGAACCACGGCCTTCCGAATCATCCACCACCTTCCTGACGCGCGTTCCGGACCGCATCCACGTAATCCCGGGCGGTGTCGGTGAGCACATGCCATTCGCCCGCGGCCACGGCGGCCTTGTCGACCAGGTTGCTGCCTACGGCGATGGCGCAGGCCCCGGCCCGGATGAATTCACCGGCGTTATCCAGGTTTACCCCACCCGTCGGCATGAGATCGACCTGGGGAAGCGGCGCTTTCACGTCCTTGAAATACCGGGGTCCGACCACGGTGGCGGGAAACACCTTCACGATGTCCGCACCACATTCCCAGGCCGTCAGGATTTCAGTCGGCGTCAACGCGCCCGGGATAACGACCTTGTCGTACCGGCGGCAGAGGGGGATGACGTCCGGGTTCAGCGTCGGCGTCACGATATATTCGGCGCCGGCCAGTATGGCGGCGCGGGCCGTCTCCGGGTCCAGCACGGAACCCGCGCCAAGGAGCAGTTCACCCCCGAGCCTGCTCGCGCATTCTTCGATGACGCCCAGGGCGCCGGGCGTCGTCATGGTGATCTCGACGGCCCCGACACCGCCCCTCCCGATAGCCTGGGCGACGTGGACCAGCGCGTCGGGACTGCTTGCCCTGAGCACCGCGACCACACCGCCTTCCTTCATGGATGCGAGGTTTTCATTTCTCGTAGACATTCATTCACTCCGTTGTGGCGCAACCCGTTGTGGCGCAACCCGTTGTGGCGCTACTCCAACGTGACCTTTACCTTGCGTTCCGGCCGCTCGTGGAGGTGGCCGTGTCCCGTCAGGGCGACACCCAGGCGGATCGAAGGCTTGCCGCCCACCGGGAATATGTGATGGAAGGTCAGCGCGGGCACGTAGATGAAATCTCCCGCTTTTGCATGGACCGGTTCATCCCGGCCTTCGATCACCCAGTCGATCTCGCCTTCCAGTACGAGCCACCATTCGTCGTAATCGTGGCAGTGGTTGTCGTTGATCGTGCCCGATTCCTGCCAGATGAACGCCGCCGTCACGTGGTCTGCTGCAACGACCGCGCAGGACGCGGGTGGCGGTCCTATCTGTTCCTTGATCTCGTCGATATTTATCCGGTTGAGTGCGGCGTGCATGACTGGTGAAGGGGCGGCCATCGTTGCAACTCCTTTGAGATAAGACTACGCTACGCGGTACTGGTTTACAGTTTCCTCGTTCACCGTGACGCCGAGCCCGGGTCCGTCCGGGACCGCCACGAAACCGTCGTTATCGATTGTAAAACGTTCATGCGTCAGTTCATGCCGCAGCGGCGAATCCGACATGCAGAATTCGAAGACGGACGCGTTGGGCAGGGAGGCCAGGGCATGAAGCGAAGCCGCCATGGTAATGCCACTCTTGTAACTGTGATTGGCGACCTTTCGGCCGTGCCGGTGGGCGGTCCGGCCGGCCGCGGCCATGGTCGAAATGCCGCAGCGGCCCGGGTCCGGTTGTATCCAGTCGAGCCCGCCCTCGGTGACCAGGCGTTCAAAGTCCTCGAGACGGGACTCCGCTTCCCCGGTGGCGATGGGAACCGGACTCTCCGCGGTCAGTGAGGCATACCCATCGATGTCGTCGGGGTGCAGCGGCTCTTCGATCCAGAAGGGCCGGTATTCGGCAAACTGGCGGGACCGGATCAGCGCGGTTTCCGCATCCCAGACCTGCCCCGCGTCGATGAGCACGTCCACCTCGTCACCCGTGCCCCGGCGCGCCTCCCGCACCAGTGCGACGTCCTGCGCTTCGTCCTGGCCCATGGGTCCCCAACCGAACTTGACCGCCGTGAATCCCTGGTCGGCGTACTTCTGCCCGATCGTCCGGGTCGCTGAAGGCGTGTCTCCAAACAGGACGGAAGCATAGGCCCGGAACTTGAGCCTGTGCGCGCCGCCCAGGAGTTCGTAGACGGGCCGTCCGCCGGCTTTGCCCGCGATGTCCCAGAGTGCCAGGTTGACCCCGGCCATGGCGTGCCGGCCCACCCCGACCCGGCCGTAGTAATTGGCCGATTCCATCATCCGTGACGTGCACGCGTCGATGTCCAGGGGATCCGCACCGGCCAGCGCGTTGGCCAGGCCATTGCAGATCTGGTGGGACAGCGGCGCGTCGATGACGGCCTTTACCACGGTGGGACACGAATCGACTTCTCCCCAACCCGCAATGCCCGCGTCCGTTTCGATTCTGATCAGGCAGGTATCCTGCGTCCCGTCACAGGACTCCGTCACTACCGGCAGCCGCAGAACCAGCGCGGAAACTTCCACTATCCGCACGCTCGCGTCCTCCTTGCACACGCCATTCCGTTACGTGGAATTACGTCGGTTAATGTGTGAAACGCC
>JAPOOT010000285.1 GCA_026713285.1 Gemmatimonadota bacterium
AACTCGGTGCACTTCTGGCGTCGCTCCACGGAGAATGACTCCATGATGTCCGGATATCCCGGGAAGCCGTCGGCCCTGGCCTTCGACGAGACCGGCACCCTCCTGGCCACCGGCGGAGGGGAGGCGGTGACGGTCTGGAGCTTCCGGGGAAGTGGTCCCGAAGGCACGCGCCCCGGCGTTCTAGATCTTCATGATCAACCCGTCACGACGCTTGTCTTCGCGCCCGGCGTGATGCGTCTGGCATCGGGAGACCGCGAGGGTGCCGTGGTTGTGTGGTCGCTCCAGAGAGATGGAGAAGGCGATCCGATAGGGGCCGCGGTTGTGGCGGGCGCAGTGGCCGAATTGTACTGGCGGCCTGACGGGCGCGCGCTTGCCGCGCTCGACGCGGGGGGTGGCGTGACGGTTTGGCGGATAGGATGAACAAAATATAGTCAACATGGATGCAAACTCTGTACTGGTTTTGTCGGCCTATTCAGTCGCCATCTATGCCGCTTCCCTACTCGGCGGCAAATTGGCGGGAATGGGCACCATGACGCATACGCGCACTCAGGTCGTGGTGAGTCTCGTAGCCGGCTTCATCCTCGGCATCGCCATGTTTCACCTGCTACCCGATAGCCTCGATCACATTCCTGGACCTGGCGGCCTGGAAAAAGCCGTGGGATGGATGGTGTTAGGCATGGTGCTGATGATTCTCTTACAGCATATCTTTCACTTTCACCAGCACGACTTCAGCCGCGAGGCGAGGGATCTGTATAATGACCACGACCACGGCCACGGTGTCGTTCATTCTCCGAGATTGTTTGGCGTTGCCCTCGGCCTAGGGGTGCATACCGCGACTGAAGGGATCGCGTTGGGTACCAGCATGAGGTTGGAATCGCCGTATGAAGGCGGAGTCTCCTTGGCGGGACTAGGGGTATTCCTCGTCATTCTGCTGCACAAGCCGCTTGATGCGTACTCCGTTATCAGCATGATGAAGTACGTTGGTCACAGCCAGCGCGCCCGGACATTGACCAATTTCGGCTTTGCCCTGCTGTGCCCGGTAGTGGCGCTGGCGAGCTTCGGAGGTGTGGAATTGCTTGGCCCTGAAGAAGGGGCGGTGATCGGCTATGTGCTGTCCTTTGCGGCGGGCGCGTTCTTGTGCATTGCCTTGGGCGACCTGTTACCGGAGATTCATTTCCACAGCCACGATCGCGGCAAGCTCATCGTCTCCCTCCTCGTGGGAATCAGTCTCGCCTATGTACTTTGAATCCAGCACCCTTTATGGCGCACGAAGGGCATTGGCTATATCGCTACCTTCTGTCCGGTCTGCACCGACTCAACAGCAGCGAAGAACACGACGAGTAAGGGTAAAGTGGTTAGATCTGCTGCGTCCCTCATAGGTAAAAGCGACGCGGGGCCGGACGCAAACACCGGTCCCGTGATCGACGCCGGAGATACCACCCACGGCGATCTGGTTATCGGCCGCGAGTCCCTGCATGTAGACGAGATCCTCGTCGAAGGCGAACGCAAGAGCCCTGTTGCTCCGCTCCAAACCCCCGAAGTCGTCTTCAGCGGCAGCTAGCTACGGCAGAATTTGAGCCGCACCATTGCCGAGACCATCGACTACGAGCCGGGCATTGCCCAGCGCTCGATGGGACCAGCGCCTGCGCGTCCGGTGCTGCGCGGGGCTGGGCGGCGACCGCTTGCTGGTGGTCGAAGACGGCGAGCGCCGCGGCGATCTGGGCGATGGGTCCTTCCCGTCCCACCGAAAGACCGGTACCGATACTGATGTCCGTGGTCATCGAGGTCTCAACCGCGACGCGCCATTACGCGCCAGAGACGAAACACCCTGAGCCGCGACAGATTCATGGGACTCCCGGCTCACCTTCACCTTGTCATCAACCGCGAAACGCAGTATCATACATGCTACCGGGCGAGAACAGCCAAGTCAATCCGTGCCAGGGAACAATCCGTAAACGAATTACCAGGAAATGAGCCGTAAATGAGCGAGGATTTCAACATTCCATTGCCCGATACGTCCGACTGGGGCGAGCCGGACCGGGGAATCAGGGTGAAACCCGCGGACGGCCGCGGCATCCTGATGCGGGACTGCCAGGTCGGCAGGGCGGGCGAAGTGCCGGACGTGGCGCCCCAAGGCCAGGGGTTGGCGCAGCGCGGATCGGTGGTCGACCCCGGAACGCCGGATTTCGAATTTACCATTCGGGAGAAGAAGCTGGTATGGGCCGATAACATCGCGGAACTGTACGAGCAGGGCAAGGCGGGGCAGTGGGACGCGACGACCGACATCCCCTGGCACGAACTGCCCGAGTTGCCGGACGACCTGGAGCAGGCCGTGTGCCAGGTCATGACCTTCCTCATACAGAACGAATATCTGGCCATGTACCTGCCGGCCAAGTTCATGAACCGGATCGACCCCCAGTTTTCCGAGGTCGTCCTCTTCCTGGCCACGCAGGTCATGGACGAGGCCAGGCACGCGGAGGTTTTCACCAAACGGGCACTCGCGAACGGCGGCGGACTGCAGTACGTCTCGGCCGCAACGGAATGGTCCCTGCGCAGCCTCCTGGCGCAGGACGACTACTCAAACGGTTCGTTCCTGATGCACGTCCTTGGCGAGGGGACCTTCATGGAACTCCTCATGTTCCTGGAACAGGTCGCGCCCGATCCGGTGACCGCCCGGACCTACAAGCTGGCGCGCCAGGACGAGGGCCGGCACGTGGGGTACGGCATCTCCCATTTCGCCTACCACATCGACCAGGACCCGTCGATCATGGATGACCTGATGCGGGCGGCCGAGGAACGGACCCTGTTCCTCCAGCAGGCTTCGGGCTCCAGTCCCTTCGTGCTGAAGGCCATGATGACCCTCGCCGGCGGGGGATCGCACCCGGAGCAATTGGCCCGGGGCCGGGACGCGGTAGTGGGGCTGTACGAGGAAATGCACCGGAAGCGCGTACGTGAACTCGTATCGATCGGATTCGACCGTTCGGACGCCGAGCGCATATCGGAGCTGCACGGAAGCGGCGTGCGCAACTTCATGTAATCAATGATCTTGCCCTTGAACTGGATGCGGGTAAGGAACTGGATGCGGGCGGGAAAGGCATGACATGGGCGTTGTGCACAAACATCGGGGGCAGAACGGAGCGAACGACTGGGCGGGCGTGGAGATGGTCCCCTACACCGGGGGCGGCGCGGTCGGCGGGTCGGTGCGGGTGGTCATCGGTCCCGAAGACGGAGCGAACAATTTCTCCGTGCGCTATTTCGAAATCGAGCCGGGCGGGCAGTCCTCCTTCGACCGCCACGACCACGACCACGGCATCTACATACTTCGGGGGAGGGCGAAAGTGCTCATCGGCTGGGACGTGCACGACGTGTCCCCGGGCGACGTGGTGTATATTGCGCCGAACGAACAGCACCAGTTCGAGAGTGTCGGAAAGGAGCCCCTCGGGTTTCTGTGTGTCGTACCCCCCAAAGACTCCCCAGCGGAATCCACGAAAGACTGATCTGCCGGTCAGCCATCCCGCGCGGTGCTGTTTTTAATTCCGTTTGACATCAGGTGCAGTTGCGTGTTCACGTATCCCGGCCGCACTTCCTCGAAATGGCGCCCCATGACGCGGTGCAGGTCGCCCAGGGCGTGGAAGGGTACGGTAGGTATGGCATGGTGTTCGGCGTGATACGCGTTGTTCCAGTTCAGCCACCGGATCAGCGGAATGGTCAGCACGGTCCGGGTGTTGAGCAGGATATGGCGCACGCGGGGGCAGCCCGTGTGCTCGGACATGCGTATGAGGCGCATGACGGGTTCGCCCACGAGGCGAGGGGCCAGCCAGTACAGGATTACGGCCGCCGAATCGAACCAGATCGACACGGCCGCCAGCACCCCGTATACCAGGACCATGCTCCAGGCCTCCAACACCACGTTTCCCCGTTCCCGCCGGGGCAGGAACTTGCGTTCGGCCACGTTGAACTTCCCGAACAGCATCCGCACCAGGGTGGTCAGGTTGCTGTAGAAGTACGGAATGCCCGTCGCATACCAGAAATAGCCGCCCAGGCGTTCCGCCATGGGGATCATCTCGGGATCGTCCCCGGTGATCTGCGTGTGGGAATGGTGGGCCAGGTGCTCGTAACGGAAATACGCGGGAATGAGAAACAGCCCCGTGCCGGTTATCCATCCGACGATCCGGTTCATCGCCGCGCTTCGGAAGGCCGTGCCGTGGGAGCATTCGTGGAAAGGCGCGAACCAGTGCACCACGATAGCGCCATGAACGAGCAGGGCCGGAACCGACCACCACGTACCCATGGTAAGCGTCACCAGGTATCCTGTGAGCAAAGTGGCCGCCAGATGCCCGGCGAGGAAGATGAAGCCCGGCAGGTTGCGGCGCCGCAGGAGCTCGCTCAGCCGGTCCGGCGTCACGAATTCGGTGGGCTTAACCGGAGGTTGTTTCGCTACAGGATCAGGGGCGGACATGGGTCGGGAGAGGTTTGATCGGGTGGATCGGGTGGACAGATAGCGTGGAGCGGATAGACGGCATGATCCGGGCACGGCCCGCATGTGTCGGCCACCTATCCCGGGCGCGCCGCGCGGTCGTCGATCTCCACGATACCCCGTTCGAGATCGAAGCGGCGCGTTTTCTGATTTTCCACGTCGCCCACGGTCACGCGGACG
>JAPOOT010000052.1 GCA_026713285.1 Gemmatimonadota bacterium
AGTCCGTCCCGTCGGCCGGCCGTTGTCGCCGATGTTGAGGTTGCGGAAGCGGACCTCGTCGATGTTACGGGCAAGCAGGAGTTCCACGGTACCGACCAGATCCAGGGGCAATCTGCGGTCGAGGGCGAGGTTGGCGCGAAAAACCCGGGGCAGCCGAAAATCCGGATCGATGACGTTTACCTCCGAGGTCTGGGGCGCGTCGAGACGGCCAGCCAGCGGAAGCGGTTGCGCGTAAGGATCCGCCACGAACGCGGGAACGTCCTGGTCCCGGAAAGCCGCGAGATCGATGCGGGTGAAATCCACCCCCGTGTTGCTGTACGCGTTGGAAAGCCAGACGGCCGGCGGCAGCCCCGCGAAAAAGCCTCCGCCGCCGCGGATCTGCGTCCCGCGGTCCCCAGTGGCGTCCAAGTTGAACCCGAAGCGCGGCGACCAGAGGATCCGGCCGCCCGGGGTCCGGTCCGTCCGATGTCCGGCGAACTGGCGGGCGAATGGGTCGTTTGCCAGAGGTTTGTCCGGCAGGATCGGCACGTCGGCCCGCAGTCCGAATTTCACGCTGAGCCGAGGACTGATCCGCCAGTGGTCCTGCGCGTAGAATCCCAACTGCACGTAGTCCCACGCGGCCCGGGGCTGTTCGACGCCGGGTACCCTGGACCGGCTCAGGAGGTAACGAGTGGGCTCGCCACGCTCAAAGGCCTCGATGCCATCGAACTCGTAGGCGCCGTAGTAGTCCTGAATGAACAGGTTGTCGAAGGATATAAACTCGTTGTGCGTGCCGATCGTTATGGTGTGATCCGCCCTGAACAGGTGAAGGTCGTTGGTGAATTCGAAGGTGTCCTGGTTCAGCGCGTTGGCCTGGGAGAACCGCTCCACGCCGAGCCGGACCTCGCCGAGGAACGCTCCGCCTGCCTCTTCGAGGTCGATCTGTACCTGGGGGAAGGTGCCGGACAGCGGCGACCTGCTGTCCCGCACGCGGCTGTAGGACAATCGCGCTTCATTGGCCAGGCTGCCCGAGAAAGTACTGTTGAGTTGCGCGACCGTGGACTGGGTGACGTTGTCGCGCGTGAACTGGTTGCTGGTCAGTGTAAAGATGGTGCGGCCCCGGCGCAGTCCGTCGTCCAGGTCGCCGGTTACATGGTTGTGGCGCAGGGTGAGCCGGTGCCTGGAAGACAGGTTGACGTCAAGCCGCCCGAAGAACTTTTCATTCCGCGTGCGCTGAGAAAAGGAATCGAATCCGCCGGCGTCATAGCCATATTTGTCGCGGGCGATGTCCACGATTTGCTGAAGGGCAGCCGATCCTGCGCCGAAACGGATGGGCTGGCCTGAATCCGCGGGGCCGACGCTCGAAGGACTCGCACGCCGCCGCAGTTCACCGTTGATGAAGAAGAAAACCCGGTTGGTGACCAATGGTCCACCAAGCCGAAAACCAAGCTGATAGTCGGCAAAATCTCCGAATTTGTCGCCTTGCAGGTCTCCCACCAGGGATTCGTTCCGGCCGAACCAGTAAAGAGATCCGCGGAACCGGTTCGTTCCGCTGCGCGTCACCGCGTTGATGAGCCCGCCCGCGAAACCGCCCGAACGGACGTCAAAGGGCGCCACCTGGACCTGAAACTCCTCGATGGCGTCGAGACTGATCGGCTGGGCGTTCACCTGCCCCGTGGGCAGCCCCTCGTTCGACAGTCCGAATGCATCGTTCAGCACGGCGCCGTCCACCTGGAAGTTGTTCATGCGGTTGTTCTTGCCCGCGATACTTTGCCCGCCTGCTTTCGACGCCGCTTCGGGCGCCAGCCGGGTATAGTCCTGTATGCTCCGGGCAATGGATGGCAGCCGGGCGATTTCATTGGCCGTGACGTGGGTCTCGGTTCCGGTGTTCGATGCGCTGAGCACCTCGTCCCTGTGGGCTGTGACGACGACTGCCTCGGTCTCGATGACGTCCTCCCGCAATTGGAAGTCCACACGCAGGTTCTGCCCCAACGACAGGGTTACGTCCCGGCGGACTGCGGTTTGATATCCGATATAACTGACCCGTATTTCGTAAGGACCGCCGGTCCTGAGTCCTGCGATGTTGTACCGCCCGTCGCTGCGGGAAAACACGCCTGAAGAGACTCCCGTGGGCTCATGCAGGACGATCACGGTGGCGTCAGGGAGCGGCACACCCATGTCGTTTAAAATCCTGCCGTTGAGCGTCGCGGTTGTAATGCCCTGCGCGTTCACCAGGGTCGATGTGGCAAGGATCAGAATCAGAATAGTTCGGAGCAGGATGCTCATGGCCGGTTATGTCCCGGATGGATAAATCGTTGCACTATATCACGAATGTCGAATATAATACCCCACAAGCCTGAAAACGACACGGAACTTCGATGCGCTTACGTAAAATGGCAAATCGGTGCCTGTCACACAGAGCCTGGCCGCCGGTCACGCAGAACCCGGCTTCATGTCATGTTCAGCCGGCCTCATGCCACGTATAGCCCGGCCTCATGTCACGTATAGCCAGACTTCCTGACCAGTCCTAAGAGTCGTATACCAGAAAAGGAGCCTGCCATGGCGCTTATGGAAATAGAACCCGGTCTCAAGATCGCGGGACAGATGTCCCCCGAACCGTCGCGGGAAGACCTGGAGTTCGCCCAGCAGTTGGGCATAGAATACGTCTGTCTGTGGACGGACGGTGAACACGCGAACTACGACTATTTCATGAGCCGCAGGGAGATCTACGAGGAAGCGGGCATCAAGATCTACGGATTCGGCAACAGCGACGTGCACAACCAGGATGCCATTGTGCTCAACCTGCCGAACCGGGACGCGAAAGTGGCGCAGTACAAGAGATACATTCGCGACCTCGGCAGGGCGGGGATTCCCTACACGACATACGCACACATGGGCAACGGGATCTGGAGCACGGAGCGGGAGACCACCCGCGGCGGCGCGCCGGCCCGGGGTTTCGACCTGGCCAGTGCCGAGGAAGGCCACTGGGGCGGCCGGCTATTCAGGATGCCGCTGACCCACGGACGGGTGTACAGCGAGGACGAAATATGGGACAATTTCGCCCATTTCATCGGTGAAGTCGCGCCCGTCGCCGAAGAGTCCGGCGTCCGGATCGGGATTCATCCGGATGATCCACCACAGCCGGAACTCGGCGGCATTCCGCGGTGTATTTTCAGCAGTTTCGACGGCTACTACCGGGCCATGGAGATCGCCGACAGCCCGAACGTGGGGCTCTGCTTCTGTGTCGGCTGCTGGCTCGAGGGCGGATCGCTGATGGGCAGGGGCGTGGAAGATTCGCTGCGCCATTTCGGCGAACAGGGCAAGATCTTCAAGGTCCACTACCGGAACGTGGACCAGCCGCTGCCTCATTTCGTGGAGACCTTCATCGATAACGGATATTTCGACATGTACCAGGCCGCGCGGGTCCTGGAAGAAACCGGCTTCTACGGGGTCATGATTCCGGATCACATTCCCGAGATGGCGGGAGACGGCCGGATCGGCTACGCTTACTCGATCGCCTACATGAAAGCGCACGCGGACCGGGCGAGAGCGGAATGCGCCGCCGCGTAAGCGTATAAGTCTGCGGACCGGACGAGAGCGGAATGCGCCGCCGCGTAAGCGTATAAGTCTGCGGACCGGACGAGAGCGGAATGCGCCGCCGCGTAGGTGCATAAGCCTGCGGACCGGCGCGTGAGCGCAGACGACTGTTCCTGGCCTTGTCCGAGGAAGGATCGGTGCGCGTCATGAACGAACTGAACGACTTCCTAACCCACCTGATCATCGAACGTGGGCTGTCGCCAAACAGCTACGAGGCGTACCGCCGCGACCTGACTTCCTACAGGGAACACCTCGACCGGCGGGGTATCGCTTCCTTCTCGGTCGCGACACGCCAGGACGTCCAGGGATTCATCGCATACCTGCGCCGGCGCGGCCTCGCGCCTTCGAGCATCGCACGGCACGTATCGGCGGTCCGGATTTTCCACCGATTTCTCATCGGTGAAGGGCTGGCCACGGCTGACCCGACCGAACACGTCAGGGTGCCCAAGCAGCCCCGGCGCCTTCCGGTCGTCCTGAACCGGGAGGAGATCGGGAAGTTGCTCGAGCAGCCGGACCATACGACGTCGCTGGGACTGCGCGACCGGGCGATCCTCGAATTCATGTACGCTACCGGCCTGCGCGCGTCCGAGTTGCTGGATTTCAGGAGGCCCGATCTGCTCTTTGACTCGGGATTGGCCCGCATCTTCGGGAAAGGCGGCAAAGAGCGGCTGGTACCCGTGGGCCGCCAGGCGATCAACCTGATCAGGAACTACCTGCACAAGGTGCGTCCCGCCCTGGCCTCATCGAACAGCGGCGAGGTGCTCTTCCTGAACGCCCGGGGAGGACGGCTGTCCCGCATGGGCCTGTGGAAGATCATGGATACCTACGTGGAGCTCGCCGGTTTCGAGAAGAAAGTCAGCCCCCATACTATGCGCCATTCCTTCGCCACCCATCTCCTGGAGGGCGGCGCCGATCTCCGCGCCGTCCAGGAAATGCTGGGTCACGTGGACATCGCCACCACGCAGATCTACACCCACGTGGACCGCAAATACCTCAAGGATGTGTACGCCCGGTACCATCCCCGGGGTTGATTTTGCGGAGCCGCGGGAACGAAGCGTCCTCCGATCAGCCCGGTCATTTCGATTTGCGTCTGAATAGTACTGCGGTCCCGCCGCCCGCCAGGTAAGCCGCGGCGACAGCGAGTACGCAGCAGAATAGGGCGAAGACATCGCCGTACCGGGTGTAGAACGTGGGACCACTCCGGTTGGGATGCACTTCCGCGACCGTGGTCGTCGCTACCATCATGGGCGTTGTACCGTACACGTCGCCGGTGGACGATATGAACCCCGATATGCCGGTGTTCGCCGCCCGGATGACGGGCGTGCCGTTTTCCACGGCGCGCAGCACCGCCATGGAAAAATGCTGGGCAGGCGCGGACGAGGTCCCGAACCAGGCGTCGTTGGTCATGACCACGAGCACGTTGGCGCCGTTCAGCGGGAATCTGCGGACCAGGTCCGGGAAGATGGATTCGTAGCAGATGACCGTACCGATATGCATATCGAGACCGCTGAGTGGCATGACGGTCAGTTCGTCGCCGGGCGTCAGGTCGCCGATCGCGCCGGTTAATCCGGCAAGAAAGGAAAACAGACCCGGCATAGGCAGGTATTCGCCGAAGGGCACCAGGTGCATCTTGCTGTAGGAGCTGACGATCCCCCGTTCTGGCAGCAGCAGGAAGGCACTGTTGAAGATGTCTCTTTCGCCCGAACGGAAGCCCAGCGCGCCCGTAAGCATCGGCACCCCGGCCTCCTCGGTCAACGCATGCACCTGGTCATTGAACTGCTCGTAGACCGGGCTTTCAAGGTAGAAGGTCATCGCCGTCTCGGGAAACACAATGAACTCGGGTTCCCGGGGAAGCACGGACCGGGTCAGGTCCCGATACACGTCCACGGTCTGCTGGATGATGGATTCCGACCACTTCATGCCCTGTTCCTTGCTTCCCTGGACGACGGCCACCTTGACCGGGGGCGTCATCCGCTCCAGGCCCCGCGCCTGCGAGATAGACCACCAGCCGTATCCCGTCGCGCCGATCACGGCCAACCAGGCCAGCGACATGGCGAACACCGGCGCGCGCCAGGTGGTGCGCTCGCGAAGGGTAATGAAAACCATGGCCAGCGTCGCGTTCAGCAGCATGACCAGGAAACTGACGCCGTAGACGCCCGTGAATTTCGCGATCTGTATGACGGGAAGTACCTGGTGCTGAGAGTAACCCAGCAGTTCCCAGGGAAATCCCGTGAAAAGGTAGGTCTGAATGAACTCCAGGGCCGTCCACAGGGCGGCCGCGAACAACGGGAACAGGGGGGACTTCCAGTCGGTCCGCGCCGCAAATATCCCGAAAATGAGGGCATACACGGCGACGACGAGGGCCACGCCCGCCATGCTGACCAGACCCAGCGCCAGGTTCAGGCCGCCGTAATTCATGACGGTTTCCATGATCCAGTATACTTTGGCGACGCCTGACAGGAACGCGAATGCCAGGGCGATCACAACCACCCTTTTCATGGTGCCGTTTCGGCCGGCGTCGTGCAGGGCGATCATGACCGGCACGAACGCGATCCAGGCCAGGGGCCACCAGTCTACCTTGGGAATGCTGAGGAAGATGAACAGCGCGGAACAGCAAGCGAGCCCGAACCCGGTGATGGGCGATGCCGCGTGAAGTCGCTGAAGCAGGACCATGGAGGTTTTCTCTGCGGGATAAATGCGTCGTTTCAAGTGACTGAAATCAACACGCAATGCGGAAGGCTGTCAACTTAAAGAAGCGGTGCGCGCCGGGGATGCCGGAGTCAAAGGGGTTGACCGTTCGCCGTGCCGGCAACTACATTCCTGCCGGCGCCCGGCCGGGGCGATCCGCCACCGAAAGGGCCATGCCAATCCGTCCGGCGGCACGCACCGGATCGTCGGGACTACAGCAGGCAGGACAGCACGGAGTATCTGCACTTGGACCCCTTGCGAATCGCCGTAATCGGTGTCGGACGGCTCGGTGAAGCCCATGCCCGGGTGCTGGCGGGCATGCCCGGCGTGAAGCTTTCCGGCGTGTACGACGTACGGGAAGATCGGACGGAGGAGGTCGCGCGTCGCTACGGCACGAAAGCGCTCGACAGCCTGTCGCGTGTCACGGAGGAATCGGACGCGGCCACCGTGGTCGTACCCACCACCGCGCACTACGAGGTGGCGTCATTCGTCCTGACCCGGGGCATGCATACCTTCGTGGAGAAGCCGATCACCGCCACCGTGGAGGAAGCCGACCGGCTGATCGAGCTGTCGGACACCCGGGACCTGGTGCTTCAGGTCGGACACATCGAACGGTTCAACGGCGCCTTCCTCGCCCTCGAGGGCATGGACATATCTCCCGGATTCATCGAAGCGCACCGGCTGGCCTCCTTCGACCCCAGGGGAACGGACGTGTCCGTCGTCCACGACCTGATGATCCACGACATCGATCTCATCCTGCGTCTCGTCAAATCGGACCTGGAGTCGGTGGACGCCACCGGTGTCGCCGTGATTTCCGACCAGGTAGACATCGCCAACGCGCGTATGCGGTTCGCCGACGGATGCGTGGCCAATGTTACGGCCAGTCGCATCTCGCTGAAGAAGATGCGCAAAATGCGGATCTTCCTGCGCGATCACTACGTTTCGATGGACTTCCTGGCGGGCGATAGCGAGATATACCGGTTGATCGACGATCCCGGACAGGCCGGGAAGCGGGGTTTGAAAATACCCGTCCAGACCGGTGATGGACGCATACGGCATATCACGCGACAGAAGACCTCGAAGAAGCGGAACGAGCCGTTGAAATCGGAGCTCGCCTCCTTCGTCGCGGCGGTGCGTGGCGAGGCGCCGCCTCCGGTGACCGGCTTCGACGGCCGGGAAGCCCTGCGCGTTTCTCTTGCGGTAGTCGGTCAGATCGACATCAGCAGCCGGTAAGGCAGGCATCCTCGTTCGTCTCGGCGACGAGGTCCGGACCGGCAGGCATCCGCGTTCATCTCGGCGACGAGATCCGGACCGGCCACTATCCGCGTTCGTCTCGGCGACGAGGTCCGGACCGGCCACAATCCGCGTTCATCTCGGCGACGAGATCCGGACTCGTCGGCAGACCGGACGAACAAGCCGATGGAGGACAGACCTTCAGCATGAATATACGCGCCTTCGTCTTCGCGGCACGAAGCTATACGCCCATCCCGCTCGTCGCCGCCGTGTTGATCATGGCCGAGCCGGGACCGATGACCTTCTTAGGCGGAGGCCTGCTGGTTCTACTCGGGGAATCCATACGCCTGTGGGCGGTCGGCTATGCCGGCTCAGCCACCCGTACCCGACACGTCGGAGCGCCTTCGCTCATCACAAACGGTCCCTACGGCCGGGTACGCAATCCGCTATACGTCGGCAACTTCGTGCTGAGTCTCGGCCTGTGCATCATGGCCTGGGCCTGGATGCCCTACATGCTCGGAGTCTTCCTTGCCGCCTTCGGTGTGCAATACGGTCTCATCGTATCGCTGGAGGAAGAAAGCCTGCGAAAAACCTTCGGCGCGCAATACGAAGCGTACCTGACGGAGGTACCCCGCTTCCTGCCTCGATTCACCGAGTACGCCGCGGACGAACCTGCGCCTTACGATTTCGCAGCCGCCCTCCGCAGCGAGAGACGGACTTTCCAGTCCACGGCCGTGGTTGTGGCCGCCATCGCCGCGCGCTGGTATTGGGGTTAGTCCGGGCCGGACGAAGCCGGTTCTACGGCTCTACGGGTTCCTGTCCACGCCACCCAGGCTGTTCAGGGTCCGTTCATGCATCGTGCAACGGACGGTATCGGAGTCCTGTCCGGGCGGGGCGGGCGGTTGGGACGGTCCGGGCTGGCCGGGCGATCCGGGCGGGGCGGGCGGTTGGGAC
>JAPOOT010000387.1 GCA_026713285.1 Gemmatimonadota bacterium
CCGACGGGTTCTCGAAGTATCCCTGCATGACGTTCGACCCGCGCACGACGATTTCTCCCTTCCCATCTTCATCGGGATTGGCGATACGCACGTCGACCTCCGGAAGGGCGATGCCGACGGAAGACGGTTTGCTTCGGTCCAAGGGGTTCACGGCCACGACCGGCGCCGCTTCCGTGAGCCCGTATCCTTCGTGTATGGTGAGGCCGAAATCACGGTAGGCGTGGTAGAGATCCGACTCGAGCGTACCGCCGCCGCTGACCAGCAGTCGCATGCGGGAAACCACGTCCGTATCCGGTTCACGGGCCGCACGCCGCAGCGGGCGGTGCAACAGTCCGAAAATCCGGGGCGCCGCGATCAGGCAGTTGATTTCGGATTCAACCATCAGGGCGACCAGGGATCGAGGCCGTACCGAAGCGGTATAGGTAATGGTCGCTCCCGCGTAAAAGGGCATGAGGAATCCCCCGGTGAACTCGAGGGCCTGGCTCATGGGCAGCAGGGAGAGGAAATGGTCGGTCCGGTAGGCGCGCAGAATCTCGGCGAGAGACAGCAGATTCGATACGAAATTCCGATGGGACAGCACCACGCCGTGCGACTCCGCCGCCATGCCCCGTGTAAACATGATGGCGGCCGGCGCATCGGGTTGAACCGGCGCCCAGGCGGGCGGTTCCTCGTTCAAGGCGACCGGTGACGCCGACGGGCGCTGGGCATCGAAAGGGAGGCCGTAGTTGTCGATATTCCAGAAAGCGACCTCCAGGCCCGGCGCTTCCGAGGCTTTCAGCATTTCGTAACCGCTTTCCGAACACAGGACCGCCTTCGAACCGGTGAACCGGGCAATGCGCCACACTTCCTGCGCCGATGACCGCCGGTCTACGGGCACGATCACCGCTCCGGCCACCAGACCCGCAAAACAGGCGATCCCCCATTCGGGCCTGTTTTCCGAAAAGAGCAGGACGCGGTCGCCCGGGTGCAGCCCGCCGGACCGCCATTGCCAGCCCATGTGACCGGCCAGGTCGTGCACGTCCTTGAAAGAATACCGGACCCATACCCCCTCACGCTCCATCTGCATCGCGGTCTTGTCTCCGTACATATCCGCGCTCTTGGCCAATATATCCGTCAACGTGTCGAGATGAGGCAGGGGGTCATCCTCCGCCTGGGTAAACCCCGACCGCTCCGCAACCTCCTCCTCTTCCGTAACCGTGGGCCTGGGTTCGTCGGTCTTCAACACGTGGCGCTTCAACCCGGGAATATGAATATCCTGGAAGTAGGTCTTCCATTGAATTCTGGATACGTCGCCGTTGAACAGCAGCCGGTCATCGGGCCCGAGCCGTTCGTGCAGGCCGACCGTCCGACCAGTTTCGAAGGTGCATTCCAGGGACGTGTAGGGACTGTAGATCGAAGCGTAGTAGAGCATGCGGGAGATCGCCGATTTCAGCACGGTTATTCTGCGCTTCCAGTTATTCAGGAAGGTGATGCGGCCGAAGCGGTTGAACACCCAGAGCGCGGCGTTCAGTGGATAGACGTAGCGCAGGTTGTACCGCCGTCTGAACTGGGCGAGGGTCGGATAGGTCCAGCGCCGGATGGGTATGGGCTCGTTGTTCCGGCTCAGGCGTGGATGCTGCCGGAAGTACTCGTAGGAAAGTTCGAAGGCCTGTTGGAATCGGATCGGATTCCGGTCGCCCGTCGAAACGTGGTACACGCTGATTCCGCCCTCCCGGGCCGTGCGCTCCATGGCGGCCAGCATGGAGTTTACCACCATGTCCACCGGGATGATGTCCACGATCATGTCCTTATCGCCGGGGAAATCCGGCAGGCGGCCCTTGCTCACCGCGTCGATCAGCGGGTCGGCGACCTTGAGCCCTTCTATCCATCCCGGTTCCGGCTCGACGAG
>JAPOOT010000457.1 GCA_026713285.1 Gemmatimonadota bacterium
CATCGCCGTCTACGAGACCCGTCTCGCCCGGCCGGAGTGGGACATGGACCTGGAGGCGGAATTTGCGGAGGCGGCGGTCCAGGGCGAATTGCTCGCCGTCAGCGAGCTGAACCGGGGTTTCACCCGGCCGAAATCCCGTGGCCAGGTCGTCCTTTCCTACTACCAGGCCTCGATCGTCGTGGAATACATCGTGGACGCCTTTGGATTCGAGGCGGTCCGGGGCATGCTGAACCTGTATAACGAGAATCGAACCACCGCTGAAATCGTTCGCGAGGTGCTGGGAGTGTCCATGGGCGACCTCGACCGGGCTTTCGAGGATTATGCCAGGAAACGGAGTGCCGGACTCCGGCGCGTACTTCGATTCAAGCCGCCGGGGAACGAGAAGCTGTCCCTCGCTGCACTGGATGAGATGGCCGGCGGGCACCCGGAGAGTTTCTACGCCCACCTTATACTCGGCCAGGCGTTGCACGCGCAGGCACGTTTCGAAGAAGCCGTCGCGCCGCTTGAACGCGCCCGGGCCCTCTACGGGCATTACACGCACCCCGGCAATCCCCACGAACTGCTGGCGGAAATATACCTCGAGCTGGACAACACCGAAGCGGCGATGGAGGTGCTCGAGGCGATTACGGCCGTGGACGAGGACGATCTCGCGTCCTGCAAGACGCTTGCCCGGCTGTATGCCCGTCAAGGCAGGCGCGGGGACGCGCTCCGCATACTGGACCGGGCCGTCATGATCGATCCCTTCGACGGGGAGGTCCGGAAATTGCGCGGTAGCCTGTTCGAAGGGGACGCACGGCCTCATCTTGCGGTTCCGGAGTACGAAGCGGTACTGGCGATTGAAACCACCGACAGGGTCCAGGCGCAATACGACTTGGCCCGCGCGTATCTGGCGGCGGGTAGGAAGGACGAAGCCAGGAAGGCCGCGCTTAAAGCCCTGGAGATCGCGCCCGGCTTCGAAGCCGCCCAGGACGTCCTGCTCCGGTCGCTGGAATGAGATGCCGCGGGGCGTCTTGACACAGCGCGCCCCATCCCCGTTTTAACGTTGCAGGGCCGGCTCCCCGCGTGTATATTCTAACGATTTGCTTTGACAGTTTAATTATGGAATCCCCAAGCCGCAACGCGGCCGCCCGAGAGGGCCATCTTGCCTAAACGCACCGACATCGAATCCATCCTGATCATCGGCTCCGGGCCGATCGTAATCGGACAGGCCTGCGAATTCGACTATTCCGGCACCCAGGCCTGCCGGGCGCTCCGGGAAGAGGGCTACCGGGTCGTGCTGATCAACAGCAATCCGGCCACGATCATGACGGACCCGGACATGGCGGACCGGACTTACATCGAACCCATCACCGCGGAATACGTGGAGAAGATCATCCGGCGCGAGCGGCCCGACGTGCTGTTGCCTACGCTGGGTGGGCAGACGGCGCTTAACGTCGCCGTCGAACTCGCCGAATCGGGCGCCCTGGACCGCCACGGAGTCGAACTCATCGGCGCAAAGCTCGAGGCCATCAAGATGGCGGAGGACCGGGAGCTGTTCCAGGAGGCCATGGGGCGCATCGGCCTGGAGGTTCCCCGGGGAGGCTTCGCGCGGACCGTCGACGAGGCGTGGGAACTGGTGAAGGACACGGGGTTCCCCGCCATCATCCGTCCGGCCTTCACCCTCGGCGGCGCGGGCGGGAGCATTGCCCGCAGCGAATCGGAATACGCCGAGGCCGTCGAATGGGGGCTGTCCACCAGCCCCATCACCGAAGTGCTGATCGAGGAGTCGGTGATAGGCTGGAAGGAATACGAACTCGAGGTCATGCGGGACCTGGCCGACAACGTGGTGATTATCTGCTCCATCGAGAACTTCGACCCCATGGGCGTACACACCGGCGACAGCATCACGGTCGCGCCCGCGCAGACCCTCACGGACAAGGAATACCAGGAGCTTCGGGACGCCTCGATCAAGGTGATCCGGGAAATCGGCGTGGAGACGGGCGGATCGAACATCCAGTTCGCCGTCAGCCCCGAAAACGGCCGCATCCTGGCCATCGAAATGAACCCCCGCGTGTCCCGCAGTTCGGCCCTGGCTTCCAAGGCCACGGGCTTCCCGATCGCCAAGATTGCCGCGAAGCTTGCCGTCGGGTACACGCTGGACGAAATACCCAACGACATCACCCGGGAGACGCCGGCTTCCTTCGAACCCACGATCGACTACGTGGTGGTGAAGATCCCGCGCTGGGCCTTCGAGAAATTCCCCAACGCCGATACGCAGCTCGGTACGCAGATGAAGTCGGTGGGCGAGACCATGGCCATCGGCAGGACGTTCAAGGAAGCGGTCCAGAAAGGGCTCCGGGGCCTGGAGATAGACCGCCACGGCCTCGGCGCGGACGGGAAGGACGAGGTCGACGCCGGCGGCCTGGCCGCGGGGCGTGCGGACGGGAAGGACGAGGTCGACGCCGGCGGCCTGGCCGCGGGGCGCGCGGACGGCATGCTGAACGACCTCAGGGAACAGATGTCCCGGCCCACGGCGGAGCGCATCTTCCAGATCAGGTCCGCACTCCAGCTCGGCATGCCCATCGAAGAGATCTATGGGTTGACGGGGGTCGACCCCTGGTTTCTCCACAACCTGCGGGACATCGTCGAACTCGAGGGCGAAATCGGCGCGCACCGGAACGGGTCCATGCCGCGGAACCTGCTGTACAAGGCCAAGCAGGCCGGGTTTTCCGACGTACAGATCGCCCACCTGACC
>JAPOOT010000051.1 GCA_026713285.1 Gemmatimonadota bacterium
AGAAGCGGACCGGCTCGGGATCGGATGCGACTTCACCTTCAGCACGTCCTGGCCCTTCGGTGGGTCGATCGTGCCCGAGGAGGACGCGGGACAGGTATTCGGCGGGCCGGCGACCCAGCGCCTGGAAAAGTCGTGGGAACTTTCCTATTACGGCCGCGGCCGGATCCTGAACCACCTGGACGCGGGCGCGTTCAGCCGTTACGCCGAGCAGGTAGGCGGCGCACTGAAACCGGCCCTGCGCGGCACGACCTCGGGACTGTTCTCCGATTCGTGGGAAGTCTATCCGGAGGGCCTCTGGAGCGCCCACCTGGACCCCGTCTTCCGGGACCGATTCGGGTACGACCTGGAACCGTTCAAGGCTACTATCGACCGGCATCCCGACGTGCGGTACGATTACCGGAAGATCCTGTCGCAAGCGGCGATCGAGGGTTTCTTCAGGCCCTTCGCCGAGACCTGCCGCCGCCTCGGCGCCGTGAGCCGCGCACAGTGCCACGGGGCGCCGGCTGACCTGCTGGCCGCTTTCGCGCTCGTGGACGTCCCGGAATCCGAGGCCCTGCTGTTCGAGACGTTCTTCTCGGCCATACCCGGATCGGCGGCGGCCCTGGGCTCGCGGCCCGTAGTAACTTGCGAGACCTTCACCTGTATATACGGCTACGCGCCCTGGCCCGCGCCGTCGCCCCATCACGGCGAGGAGAAGGTGGAAGACATGAAGCTCATGGCGGACGCGGTATTCGCCAACGGCGTCAATCACATCGTCTGGCACGGCATGCCCTACAACGCGCCGGGCGGGAACAACACCTTCTACGCGACGACGCACGTCGGTCCGGACAGCGGATTCGCCCGCCGGCTTCCGGCTTTCAACGCCTACATGACGGAGGCCGCCGATTTCGTCAAGCAGGGCAGGACCTATACGGACGTGGCGGTGTACCTCCCGCTGGAAGACCACTGGATGCGCCACATGTTGCCGGAGGACCGGCGCGGACCGGCCGCCAACTACTACTGGGAGCTGCAGACCGTTCAGCGGCCCGGCGCGCTGCTTGGGTATCATCCCCTCTGGATCACGACGCCTTTTCTGCAGGAGGCGGTGGTGGTGGACGGCCGCGTTCGGTACGGCGAAGCCATGTTTTCCGTATTGTACGTGGACGTGGAATGGCTGGACGGCGAAGCACTGGCGGCCCTGCTGCGGCTCGCCCGGGAAGGCGCGCATATCGTTATTCCGCGCAGGCCTGCCGCGCCCGGCCACCGTCCGCCCACGGATTACGAGGATCGCCTGGGAGAACTGATGAGCCAGTCCTTGGTCACTGTGGATCCGGGTACGGCGCTGCGACATCCTCCCCTCGTGAGCGGCCGGGACGTGCCGGAATTCTGGTGCCGGGAGGTCGATGGCGATCACCACGTCTTCTTCGCCCATCCCGATACGAAGCGCATCCGGTACCCCATGGCCTACGAGGGCTGGCGTTCCACCGGTTCGGTCGAGCGGGAGATAGTCCTGCACGTCAACGGCCGGGAGCGGGCGGTGCGCCTGGCTTTCGAGCCCGAAGATTCCATGCTGGTCCGGGTATCGGCCTCGGGCGCGGTGGAGGTGGAACCGGGGCGTGTTGATGAGTGAAGGGCCGGCATAGAGCGAGGTAGACGTGGAACCGGGACGCATTGATGAGTGAAGCAGCGTATAGATCCATTGCCGAACAGACACATTAAGGCGTCACATCGGCACATTGCCGAACAGGCACATTGAAACGGCATAAAGATTCATAGACGCGCGGGCGTATCGAAAATCAACCACGGAGATATAACCCCCATGCACGATCCACGATTCGGAGACCTGGCAAAGGTACTTACCGGACACTCGACGAAGATCCAGCCGGGGGACCGGGTGCTCGTCGAGGCCTTCGACGTGCCCGACGAGATGGTAATCTCGCTCATCCGGACCATCAGGG
>JAPOOT010000117.1 GCA_026713285.1 Gemmatimonadota bacterium
CGGCATTACCGCGAGATCATAACGCGGCTGGCCGACCGGGGATTGCCTTACCGGGACGACGCCCGGTCCTACGGGAAACTGGAACTGTCCTTTCAGTCGGACCGGTCTCCCTTCCCCTATCAGCAGGAGGCGGTGGACGCCTGGTGGCAGGCGGGCGGCCGCGGCGTGGTCGTGCTGCCGACCGGGGCGGGAAAGACCTTCGTCGCCCTGATGGCGATGGCGCGGGTCCAGCGCGGCACGCTGGTAATCGTCCCTACCATCGACCTGATGCAGCAGTGGTACGGCGTGATCTCCAGCCAGTTCGATATCGAAGTGGGACTGATCGGCGGTGGCTACTACGACGTCGCGCCGGTCGCCGTGTCCACCTACGATTCCGCGTACCTGCACATGGAACGGTTCGGCCACCGGTTCGGGCTGGTGATCTTTGATGAATGCCACCACCTGCCGGGACCATCCTACCTGATGACGGCCGACCTGTCGCTGGCGCCTTACCGGCTCGGGCTGACGGCCACGCTCGAGCGGGAGGACGGCGCAGAACACCAGTTGAAGGACGCGATCGGAGAGACCGTCTACCGCCAGGAGATCCGCGCGCTGAGCGGGGAATACCTGTCCGGTTACGAAACGATAAAGATCAGTGTCCGCCTTTCTCCGGAAGAACGCGCGGAGTACCAGGAGGAAAGGAATGCCTACCGAGCGTTCCTGGACAGGCACCGGATCTCGCTCTCCGGGCCCAATGGATGGGTCCGTTTCCTGGCGGCGACGTCCCGCAGCGAAGAGGGCCGCCGGGCATTCACGGCCTACCGTACCCAGAAGGCCATCGCCCAGGGCTCACAGGCGAAGCTGCGCGTGCTGGAAAGATTGATCCGGCAGCACCGCCGCGACCGCATGCTCGTCTTCACCAGCGACAATGAAACGGTCTACCGCATATCGCGCCGGTTTCTCATTCCAGCCATCACGCACCAGACCAAGGTGAAGGAGCGCCAGGAATTGCTGGCGGCGTTCAACGCCGGTGAATACCCCTTCCTGGTCACCTCCCGCGTACTGAACGAAGGGGTCGATGTCCCCGAGGCCAACGTGGCCGTGGTGCTGTCCGGTTCCGGCAGCGTAAGGGAACATGTACAGCGTCTCGGCCGCATTCTCCGGCGTGTCGAGGGGAAGCACGCGATCCTGTACGAACTCGTGGCGGAGCAGACGGGCGAGGAATACGCGAGCTCGCGGCGAAGGCAGCACAGCGCCTACCGGAAAGCCCCGGAAGGGAGGTAAGGCATGCTGACGGGCGATCTCCTCCGCGTCCGATTTCGCAAGGGCCGGATCCATCTTCCCTATATCGACGATCAGGATCCCGATCACCTCGGGATCGCCGAAACGCTGATCCGGATTTACGAAAACCACGAGGGCGGAACCCGCCAGGAACTGGATGAAGAGCTGGCGGATACGACCGGCAGCGGGACGGAATTCCTGTTTCACCGCGGACTGGCCAAGTTGCTGCGGGACCGCTGTACGTTCGAGTCGGCGTCACCCGTCGACCCAGTGGATCTTCGGAGGCGGATCTTCGCGGCCGCGGCCACGGCGTACAGGAACACGGACCAGGTCCGCATCGACCGGGAGGCCATTCTGGCCGGGGCGGGTGCGCCGGACGCCCTGGATGTCACGCAGGTGGAAGGGACTTTCTACGCCGACCTGAAGGAAGCCGAGCGGCTCGAGTCATTCAAGCCCTGTACGCCCGGATGGCTCTTGAGCAGGTACAACGTCGCCCTGGCCCAGGCCGCCCTGCTGCGGGCTTCCGGAATGGATATGCACGTGGAAGGAGAGAGTCCGGCCCGTTACCGTGAACTCTTCCGCAAGATGAAGTTCTTCCGCCTGCTCCACGAAATCCGGCAGACCGGTCCAGGGAAATACCACGTTCACGTCGACGGTCCCATGTCGCTCTTCAGGTCTTCCCAGCGCTACGGACTGCAGATCGCCCAGTTTCTTCCTTCCGTGCTGCACTGCAAAAACTGGCAAATCGCGGCTTCTATTGTCTGGGGCGCCGCGCGCCGTGAAGGGGTATTGAAATTGACGCCTGAAACGGGGTTGAAACCGGTAGGCGCTTCCACGGGACAGTGGATACCCGAAGAGGTGGCCTGGCTCGAAGATCGCTTTAACCGGCTGAAAACGGACTGGCGCATTTCAGCCGGGACGGACGTCATCGACCTGGGCGGCCAGGGTGTACTGGCTCCCGAGTATGTCCTCACCCATCCACCCACGGGTATGAGCGTATATCTGGAATTCCTCGGATACTGGCGCTCCGAGGGTGTGAGAACGCGCCTGGAACTGCTGGGCAGATACGGCCCCCCGAACATGATCCTGGCTATTTCCGCGGAACTGGGCGTGGATGAAGAAGCATCGACGGATGTTCCCGGCGAGGTCTATGCGTACCGGCGGACACCCGTCGCCCGCGACATCCTGAAAATCCTGGAAAACATGGTTAAGACCCATCCTGGCGCATCGGCGGGGACCCTGGATTTGTTCGACCCCTAGGCGGGCATAAATGGGTTGATTTGTCCGTCCGGCGCGTTTAAGGTTATGGCCATGTCGTCCCATCCCTCCATTTCCGTTTCGTCACCCTGGATTACCCGTGGTTTCGAGGCGTTCCGCCAGGGAACCTTCGGCAATGGCGGCCAGAATCTCTACGTGTCCCGTGCTGGTGTCCTGCAGCGCATACACCAGTTCGACCTGGACCGCGACGGCCACGTCGACCTCATCTTCTGCAACAGCCAGAACCACGGTGAAAAGCCTCCCGTAACCGTATACCATGACGTACTCGGCCAGGCCGATTCCCGGTCCCTTCCATCCGACGGCGGAAGAACCGGAGTCGTCGCCGATCTGAACGGGGACGGATACGACGACCTGGTCGTCGGCATGTTCTACAACGGGATCCGGCGGGACCTCAACGCGTATCTGTACTACGGCGGTCCGGACGGGTTCGGCGAGCGGCGCGTGCAGTACCTGCCTGTTCCTTATTGTACTTCGGTTGCCGCCGGGGATTTAGACGGGGACGGGCTGCCGGACTTGGCCTTCGTTTCCGACGGCGGCGTGCGGCTTTTCCTCCAGACTTCGTTGGGATTCGAGCCTAAAAGATACCGGGATCTCGACATGGCGGCCAACCAGGTCGCGTCCGACGACCTGGACGGCGATGGTTACGCGGACCTGGTCGTACGTGCGGCGGAGGGATTGGTCAGTGTATACTGGGGTGGTCCGGACGGGATAGACCCGGACAGATCGTCTCAGATACCCATCGATGCCGACCCGTCGGAAGAACCGGATTCAGTCCATGGCGGGAATACCGAGGACGGATATCCCGAGGACGTCGATCCCGCCGTTCCACTGGTGTCCGTCGTCAGAATCCACGGCACACCCCACGTATTCGTCGCCCGAGCCGCTGCGGCATGCCTGGCGCCATTCGAAAACGGCCGGGAACCCGGCCCACCGGTACGCCTGTCCTGCCGCAATGCGCTCGCCGTTGCCGCGGGCGACCTGGACGGCGACGGTCGGACCGACCTGGTCGTGGCCTGCCGGGACCGGCACAACGGGGCGGAGTGCTCGTGGGTGTACCGCGGATCGGAGGACGGGTTCAGCGACGCGCACCGCACACCGATTCCGAGTCTATTCGCCTGTGACGCGGCCCTGGACGACCTGGACGGGGACGGTCGGGATGAAATCGTTATCTGCCAGACCCACACGCCGGAAAGCTATACGTCGGAATCCCGCGTTTACCGCTGGACGGGGGAGGGATTGTCGGCGCCACGGGTCCTGGAGACCCACGACGCCCGGCGGGTACTGATGGCGCGAGCCCCGGACGATCCCATACCGCGGGCCGTCTTCATCAACCAGTTCAGCAGGAACCTCATGGGGGACATCCCCGTATACATCTATCACGGCGGTCCGGACGGGTTCAAGCCGGAGCGCCGCCAGGAAGTCGCGGGCTGGGGCGCGGTCGAAGCCCTCCGCTGCGACGTGAACGACGACGGGCTGCCGGACCTGATCCTGGCCAACGCGTC
>JAPOOT010000050.1 GCA_026713285.1 Gemmatimonadota bacterium
CTCGGGTATGACTACGTGGGCGGGCTGGCAAAGGACGAATACGACCGTATTCGCGATGTCCTCGGGCGTGAGCATCAGGCTCAGACGCTTTTCCGATACGGGCCGGGGACGGTTTTTCAGGATGGGTGTTTTCACTTCGCCCGGCAGGATGGCGCAGGCTCGGAGACCGAATTCGGCGGCTTCCAGGTTGATCGAATGGGTCAGCGACACCATGCCGTGCTTGGACGCGCAGTAAGCGGCCCCGCCGAGGAGGGAAACCTGGCGTCCGGCCATGGACGCCACGTTGATTATGTTGCCTTCGCCGCGGGCCTTCATCTGTTCGTAAACCGCGCGAAAACAGTTGAACGCGCCCGTCAGGTTGATGTCCACCACCAGGTCCCAGTCCTCCACCGCCATCTCGGTGGCGGTGCGAAGGGGCGTATTGACGCCGGCGTTGTTCACCAGGACCGACACGGGGCCCAGCCGTTCCTCCGCCGCGGCGACCGCTTCGCGGACCTGGTCCCTGTCGGTCACGTCCATGGGGGCCACGGCCGCGCGCCGTCCCGCGGCCTCCACCTGCCCGGCAACCTCTGCAAGCGGCTCGCGCCGCCTGCTGGAGAGTATCACGTCCGCCCCTTCCCGCGCCAGGGCCATCGCGATTCCCCGTCCGATGCCGGTACCCGCGCCGGTGACCCAGGCCACCTGTCCCTCGAGTCTATGCATGACAAGCTCCGTTCAGTATGATTTGGAATGCCCATTGTGCCTGCCGGCCAGGTTTCTTCTGTACCTGCCGGTCGGTCTTCTTTGTACCTGCCGGCCAGGACTCCTTCGTATCTGCCAGTCAGGTCCCTTGTGTATCTGTCGATCAGGTCCCCGCCAGTTCGTCATGCACCGACCGGGTGTCGATTCCCAGTCCGCGGAGCAGGTCTTTCCTGATCTTGCACACCATGGTATACGCCGGATCGAAGACGTTGCCCATGTCGTACTCGACGCATTGACCGAGCAGCGTGTGGGCGGCCCGGGGGTCGAGGCCGTAGTCGGCCTGCAGCCATCGCAACATTTCGGTGGTCGCGTGCTGAACGCACTGGTCGAGGGGCCGGGCGTTGCCCGCCGTGAACAGGTACTCCGCGTTCTCGCCGCGGGGCCAGGCGCTTCGCTTGCCCTTTAACACCCGGAAGGTGAACTGTACGTCGAAGGAGATCTCGACGCCTGTGCCGACGATCTCGCCGTCTCCCTGCACGGCGTGGCCGTCGCCGATGTGAAACAGCGCACCGGACGCGAACACGGGGAAATACGCGGTGACGCCTTCCACGAACCCCCTGTAGTCCATGTTGCCGCCGTGGCTGGCGGAAGTGGCCGTTGAGATCGCCTGGCCCCTGTCCGGCGCCACGCCGAAGCATCCCGTCATGGGCGCCATGGGCAGAGCCAGCCGGCCGAGCCGGGTGTCGTCCGGTTCGACCAGCGTGACGGTCCGTTGGTCCGGGCCCACTTCCCAGCGGCACAAATCATCCCGACTGTCGATTTCCCCCGCGGTCTCGCGCACGTAATCGGGATCGAGCACGTTAGGCGCCACGAGCGGCCGCGTCCAGCCGAATCGGCGGTTGGGCGTCAGCTTGTCCAGGTGCACTGCGAGCGTGTCCCCGGGTTCGGCGCCGTCGACGTGAAAGGGCCCCGTCTGCGGGTTGCCCGGGGGCGTAACGGGCGTGTCGGTACGGTCCTTTCCCCGGGCGTCGACCGTCGACGTGACGACGGTATCCCCGTCCTTCACGCGCAGGACGGGTACATGAGTACCCATGTTGGTGTAATATCGGGAAGGTTCGAAATGGTGGACCATGATC
>JAPOOT010000072.1 GCA_026713285.1 Gemmatimonadota bacterium
ACCACGGAAATGATGGCGGCCATGACCAGCGCCGAGACGATGACGGGGAAGATGCCGCGCCGGGCGCCGCCAATCTCGTCGCCCATCTTGTTGACGTGGGCCATGGCGCACATGCCCAGCGTGCGCCAGTTTCGCGAGAAGGTCTGCGACAGGGTCAGGATGGTGAGGTCCGCGCGGTGCAGGTTCGCCGATCCGAAGGAGAACACCGTAAAGTCATGGGCGTTGTATGGCAGGTCGAGATTGATCAGACCCGCTTCCGCCACCACGCGAGTAACTCCGAGAAAAAGGAGCATGCAGGTGGCCAGCAGCGTGGCCGCGGCGGCGACGGACATGCCCATGCTGATCAGGAAGAAGAACATGTACGCGATGCCGATCACCACGCCGCACATGGCGGTTCTGTAGGAGAAAAACTCGCCCGAATCGTCGATGTCGTTTCCCCGGCCGATCGCCTTTCTCACCACGTCGTAGAGGTGGCGACGGGCCATCCAGAGCCCGAACAGGGTGAACATGAAAAACCCGCCCAGGTGCTGGGCCGTGACGATCTCGGTCGTCTTCGGTATGCCGAATCGACTCATGATGCCGATCTGGATCGTGGCCAGCAGGAAGAACACCCAGATGCTGAACAGGATGTTGAGATTCGTGAAGAATCCGATGCTGATGAAGGCGAAATTGATCTTGAACTGGATCGGCGGGAAGGATTCGGCCAGGGTGATCGGTATGCGGTAATCCCCGCCCAGTCTGATGGCCGGCACGGCGTCCCAGTACGAGACGATGTTCCAGAGAATGATGAAGAGGGGGATGGAGAATCCGTACCAGAAAACCCTGGACCGGGCGATCCGGGGCAGTACGGAGCCGCTTTGGTCATCTTCGATGAGCAACAGGGGCACGCGGGCCAGCGGGAAGGTCAGGCGTTCCCGCTCGATCCACTGTTTACGCAGGATCACCATGAGCGACGCGCTGGCGAAGAAAAGGGCCAGAAAGAAGGTGCCCCACCAGCTCATGGGGATGACCCAGTCCCGCCAGGGTATGACGCCGGTGGAGGGCAGCCCCTCGTAGAACCAGTGCACCGCCCGCCGTTCATCCGGGATGATGAGCCAGGTCGGGAGATACTCGAAAAACAATTCGACATACCTGTTCTCTGAGTTGGCATAGTAGTGCGGAATGGATGGAATGGCGACCCAGTAGGTCGTAAATGCCCAACCCGGTATGGCCGAGGCCGTAAACACGATGAAGAAAATGATGATCAGTTCCGGCGCCGTGAATATCCGTGAAGGCGCGAACCGCTTCAACAGGCCGTTTACGACGAAGACGACCAGCATGAAGGGGAAGAGCGCCGCCATGGGCATGTGGGTAATGGACAGGTAGGAGGAATGGGCCTCGAAGGCGGAATGCACGACCCACCAAGCCATAACCGCGGAGAGGAAGAGTCCGAGCCCCACGGCACGAAGAGTCATGCCCGAAGCGAGGCCACCGGTTCTGCCGGGAGAACCTGCATCGGGAGGATAGGAATCCGGCCTGCCTGCAGACGGGGGAGTCCGCTCTTTAACACTCATGGAAATGTACTTCTGAAGGGATTGAAACTACCGGTATTTCAGGATGTTCCGCGGTTTCCCGGGATGCGCTCAATGTATTTTCAAATCGGGGTTTCAGCAAGGACTAAAACGGCTGCCGGCAGGCGGCTGTTTCCCTTGACACCGGCCCTTGCGCGCCGTACAATGCCCGAGGTTTTAAGCCCCCTGGTTTTCCGTACAAAGGAAGGTCGCCATGCAATATCTACTCACCGGCGGATATGGCTGTATCGGTTCGTGGATCGTGAAGAACCTGGTCGACGAAGGGCACGATGTCGCGATCTACGACCTGGTGGAACATACCGCCCGCATGGCGCTGATCATGGACGAGGAAGAGATCGCCCGGGTCCGGTTCATCGAGGGCGACATCGCCGACGGAACCCACTTCACGCGGGTGGTAGGTGAAACAGGCGCTTCCCGCATCATCCACCTGGCCGGACTGCAGGTGCCCGTGTGCAAGGCCGACCCCATCAAGGGCGCTACGGTCAACGTAATCGGCACCCTGAACGTCTTCGAAGCGGCCAGAACCCACGACGACATCGTCCGGCGTATCGTCTACGCGAGTTCCGCGGCCGTCTACGGAATGGAAGACGACTACGACTCCGGACCGGTCGGGAACGACGCGGTGCTGAGGCCGGTCACCCACTATGGCGTGTTCAAGCAGTGCAACGAAGCCAACGCGCGGGTGTACTTTCTCGATCACGGCATTTCAAGCATCGGCCTGCGGCCGTGGACGGTGTACGGACCGGGCCGGGACTTCGGATTGACCTCCGATCCCACCAAGGCGGTCAAGGCGGCCCTGTTGAACCGGCCGTACGTGATTGGATACGGCGGGCGGAACAACATGCAGTACGTGAACGACACCGCCCGGACGTTCATCCGCTGCGCCGAGGCGGCCACCGAAGGCGCCGGGACCTACAGCATACGTGGCGACGTCGTGACCATCGGCGAGGTGATCGCGTCCATCGAGCGTGTCGTTCCCGATTCGAAGGGACTCATCTCCCATCTGGACATGAACCTTCCTATCGCGCCGGACCTCGATGACCGCGCCATCCAGGAAGACGTGGGCGAGATTCCCTACACGCCGCTGGACGACGGGATCAGGGAGACCTGGGAGGTGTTCAGCCGCCACCAGGAGGCCGGAACGCTGAGCACGGACGACCTGTAG
>JAPOOT010000512.1 GCA_026713285.1 Gemmatimonadota bacterium
CTTCCCTACGCCATGCTGGGGATCATCGGGTACTTCCCCGGCTGGCCCCGGCTCGGGATCACGGTGGCCTGCATACTCCGGCTGGCGAGCCACGTAGTGTCCGGCGCGGTGTATTTTGCGGCTTTTACGCCGCCTGAACTGAACCGGCAGGTATACGAACTGATCCGGGATTACTCCGGAATCACCCTTGCGCCCCTGCTCCAGCAATGGACGGCGCCATGGCTCTATGCCCTGCTGTACAACGCAAGTGTCGTCGTCCCCGAGACCATCCTGATGATTCTCTTCGCCCCGCCGCTGATCCGGCGGCTCAACCGGAGTTTCGCGCCGGATCGGACCGGCTGAACGAACGCGCGAGAGACGGCGTTGCCAAGCGAAAGGAACCATGGGTTCGCACGGGTATTTTCCTCTTGCCTGACCTGCCGCCCTCCCGTATTATGTGACAGTTCGTCCGTACCGTTTTATCGGATATACCACCGGATATACCACTCGCTTTCGCCTCTTTGCCCTGGAGCGTTCGAGACATGACGGAATCCCTGGAATTGATCACCACGTCCAGTGACGATGGGACGCTGCCGCTGAACGAATCGCTGAGCAGGGAAATCTACCAGAAAATGCTGACCATACGGCGGTTCGAGGAAGCCGTGCTGGAGATTTACACGCAGGGGCTGATGCGCGGCCTCGCCCACCTCTACATCGGCCAGGAAGCCTCGGCAGTGGGCATCTGTTCCGCTCTGAACGACGACGACTACCTGACCAGTACCCATCGGGGCCACGGCCACCTGATCGCCAAGGGCGGCAAGGTCGACCGCATGATGGCCGAAATGATGGGCAAGGTGGACGGCTACAACCGGGGGAAGGGCGGCACCATGCACATCGCCGACATGAGTCTCGGGATCCTCGGCGCCAACGGGATCGTGGGAGGCGGCATGGGCATGGCGACCGGCGCGGCCCTGAGCGGCAAGATGCGCAACAGCGGGCAGGTGGCCGTGTGCTTCTTCGGCGACGGCGCCATCAACCAGGGCGCCTTTCTGGAATCCGCCAACCTGGCGTCCATCTGGTCGTTGCCCGTGCTATTCGTCTGCGAGAACAACCATTACGGAGAATATACCGCGGCCAGTGACGTTACGGCCGTCCGGGAACACGTGGCCGAGCGCGCCGCGGGATTCGACATGCCGGCCGTGGTAGTGGACGGTAACGACGCGGTTGCGGTACACCAGACCGCGATGGAGATGGTAAAGCGGGCCCGTGCCGGCGAAGGCCCCTGCCTGATCGAGAACAAGACCTACCGGTACCGGGGCCATCACGTGGGCGACGGCGATCCGGAGAAGACCTATAGGACCCAGGAGGAGACCGACACCTGGCTCGCCCGCGACCCCATACCACGCTTCGCCCGGCGCATGATGAAGGCGGGCATGGTGGACGAAACGGAACTGGATACCATCGACGCCACCATCACCGGGCTGGTGGAAGACGCCGTGGAATTCGCGAAGAAGTCCCCCTATCCCGTGGCCGACGAGGTGACCGATCATGTCTACGCCTGAACGCGTAATCACTTACGGGGAAGCGGTCCGAGAGGCCATTGCGGAGGAGATGCGGCGGGATGAAACCGTCTTCTTCATGGGCGAGGACGTCGCCGCGGCCGGCGGAGTCTTCAAGGTCACCGTGGGACTGCTCGACGAATTCGGCGACGACCGGGTGCGGGACACGCCCATCTCGGAAGCGGGCATCATGGGAGCGGGCGTAGGCGCGGCCCTGACGGGCATGCGGCCTATTGTCGAGATCATGTTCGGCGACTTCATCACCATCGCCATGGACCAGATCGTAAACCAGGCTGCCAAGATGTGCTACATGACCGGCGGACAGGCCAGCGTGCCGCTAACCATACGGACCACCATCGGGGCGGGCCGTTCCTCGGCGGCCCAGCACTCCCAAAGCCTGCAGGCCTGGCTGTCTCACATACCCGGCGTCAAGGTGGCCATCCCCTCCACGCCGGCCGATTTGAAGGGACTGCTCAAAACCGCCATTCGCGACGACAACCCCACCGTCATCTATGAGGACAAGATGATGTACGCCTTGAAGGGGCCGGTTCCGGACGACGACGACTATACCATCCCCTTCGGTGTGGCCGACATAAAACGGGAAGGAAGCGACGTGTCCATCGTGGCCACTTCGAGCATGGTGCATACCGCGCTCAAGGCCGCGGACATGCTGGAGCAGGAACAGATCGGCGCCGAAGTGGTCGACCCCAGGACGCTGTCCCCCCTGGACATGGAAACCATTGTGCGATCCGTGCAGAAGACCAGCCGCGCCGTAGTGATCGACGAAGCCTACCAGAGCTACGGAGTGACCGGTGAACTGGCCTCCAGGATTTCCGACGAGGCCTTCGATTACCTCGACGCCCCCGTCAAACGGCTGGGCGCCATGGACGTTCCCGTACCCTTCAGCCCCGGCCTGGAACCGGAAACCATTCCAGACGAAGAGAAATTGGTCCGGACAGTCCAGAGTCTGTTCCACGACGTCCCCGTATAGCCTGTCCGTAAATACTCGTCTGTATATACCCCGGAGAGACCTTACATGATGAACCTGTGGCGCCTCCCCCTGCACTGGAAAATCATCATCGGCCTGATCCTCGGAGGGCTGTACGGGATCCTTTCCGCGGCCATGGGCTGGAGCCAATTCACAGAGGACTGGATCACGCCCTTCGGCGACATCTTCCTCAACCTGCTCAAGGTCATCGCCGTACCCCTCGTGCTGGGCTCGCTCATCATGGGCATCGCTTCCCTGTCGGACGTGAAGAAGTTATCGCGCATCGGGGGAAGGACGATCGCCATTTACATCCTCACAACGACCGTCTCCGTGACTATCGGTCTTGTCATGGTCAACCTGCTCGAACCCGGTACCGGTGTGCCCCAGGGGCTGCAGGAACAGCTGCAGGCGGCCTACCAGTCCGATGCGGAATCGGACATGGAGCGGGCCGAAACGGCCAGAGATCGCGGTCCGCTGCAGGTCTTCGTGGACATGACCCCCGACAACATCTTCGGTGCCCTGAGCAACAACGGCCGCATGCTCCAGGTCGTTTTCTTCTCCATCCTCTTCGGCATCGCCCTGGTACTGATCCCGTCCGACAAGGGCAAACCCCTGGTGGATTTCTTCGGGGGGCTTACGTCGGTCATCATCCAGATCGTGCACATGATCATGGTCGTCGCCCCCATCGGGGTATTCGCGCTGATCGCCAAGACCATCAACCAGGTGGCC
>JAPOOT010000222.1 GCA_026713285.1 Gemmatimonadota bacterium
CCACTTGCTGACACAGGCCGGACACAGCCCGTCCTTCGTGGGCAGGCGACGGCCGCAGGTCTCGCAGACTACCCGCGGGAACTCCGTCTTGACCTGGAACGGCTTTCCCTCGATGTGCTGCTCGATACCGCGCTGCGCCTCGTTGAAGACGTCGACCCGGCTCTGGGAATACCGGATGAGCGGGATGGTGTCTCTGGCCGTGGAAACTTCCAGGCAGGAACCGCCGACCAGGGGTTCCACCGCCACCCGGGTCAGGTCCGCCAGCGGGACGGCGATGTCGTCGCCGGCGCCGTTGAGTTCCAGGGTCATGACGCGGCGGTCGGTTACGATGAGCCACGAGGGCTCAAACCGGCCCTTCGCGTCCATGTCCGATTCCAGGGTGATGCGGATTTCTTCGTTGGGTTCCAGAACGGGGTAGAGTTTTTTCTGAATCTGATCCGGCAGGGGATCGGCAAGGCGCATAGAACTTCCTTTGGGTCTATGCTGCGGGGAGTGGCTTCGTGCGGACTGAACGGAACCGTTCATATATCAATAAAGTGGATGCACCCTTAAGCCATCATTGCCGCGAATGCAGTTGAAGCATTCATCGGGAGTGCGTTAAACCCCCGTCCGAACCAGTTTGTGAAAGTACACTTTTTCGCGCCAAAGTCAAGCTTCGGCATAAACGCGTTTATTTCCAGTATATTCCTTGATTTACGTACGCCTCCGCTTACATTGCGTGTGATCGTCCCGAACCCGAATCTTTACCGCGTGTGATCATTCAGAACCCGTATACCCACAACCTGAAATCACCCTGAACGCCAGATCTCATCCGGGTTCTCACGGGACCGACCGTGCTCCGGCCCTGTCACGACAGCCTGACTCATGATGACCTCGCACCAAATGGAAAACCTGTTGTCCCGCTTCGCCGGACTGTCCGTCCTGGTCATCGGCGACTTCTTCCTCGACAAGTACCTGGTCATCGATCCGGATCTCGATGAGCCGTCCCTGGAGACCGGGCTGCACGCACACCAGGTCGTGGACCGCCGGTGCATGCCCGGCGCAGCGGGTACGGTCACGTCAAACCTGCGCGCCCTGGGCGTCGGGAACATCCATGTCCTCGGCGTCACGGGCGACGACGGGGAAGGATACGAACTCAGGCAGGGGCTGGCGGCGATGGGCGTGCGGCTGGAGGGACTGATCGTATCCCCGGAACGATTCACGCCCACTTACATCAAACCCATGTACCGCGAGCAGGGCGTAGAGCGGGAATCGAACCGGATCGACATTCAGAACCGGACGTCCACGTCCAGTGCGCTGGAAGACCGGATCATCGAATACCTGCGGGACATGGCGCCCGTGATGGACGGGTTGGTCGTCCTCGACCAGGTGGGACCGCGCAACACCGGGGTCGTCACGGACCGGGTCAGGGAAGCGATCTGCGACCTGGGCAGGACCCAACCGGAAAAGGTCATCCTGGCGGATTCCCGCGAACGCATCGGCGAGTTCCGTCATGTGATTCGCAAGGGGAACCAAAGCGAAATCCACCGTGCCGCGCAGTCAATCCCGACTCCCGCGAAGGATAGTCCGGTGCGTTCCGATATGGATAGGCCGGTGCGATCCGATCAAGAGGCTGGTGGCGCGCCGGGCAGATCGCGTGCGGCCGGATGGGGACAAGCGCTTTTTGAGCGCGGCCTGGACGCGGGCGAAGGAACTTCCAGGCCGGTTTTCGTCACCCTTGGCGAGGACGGCTTGCTGGTGATCGATGACGACGGCTGCCGTCATTTGCCGGGCATCAGGGTTCCCGGGCCCGTGGATACGGTAGGTGCGGGAGACAGCGTCACCGCCGGGATCGCGTCCGCGCTCGCTGCCGGCGCAACCCTTGCCGAGGCCGGCCTGGTCGGCAACCTCGTTGCATCCATCACCGTCCGGCAACTTGGGGTCACCGGAACGGCGTCGCCCGGGCAGCTAATGGAAGCTTTTAAAACGATGGGTTGAGGGGGTGCCTTCGTTTTCGATGGAGCGCCTTGGCTGGAAGTATGCCGGGCAGCAGGAGCGCCGGGTCCGGGCGACACGGAAAGAAGTGTCTAACCAGGTTCCACCTTCCAGAAATCAAATACAATAGACAAGGCTACCGGAATCCACTGCACCTTCCGGTCATTGAAGGCGCGAATGTACCGAACGTTCAGCGCCAGGCCCACCGTGGGCGTCATTGCAACATGCATTCCACCGCCCAGGAGAATACTGAAAGAAGACTCGGAATGAAACGCGGTCAGCCTTGTACCGTGCACGGTACCGAAGAACCGGTCGATTACCCTGGAGTAGCCGATGCTGCTCAGTCCGTAGACGCTCGCCGGGGTGGAGGAGGTTTTCAGCATCAATCCGAAGTTGGCGCCTTCCAGGCTTGTATTGGCATCCACGTGCGGCCCAAGGATCTGCAGGACTTCATCGTTCAGACGTTGCCTGTCGTGTTGGCCACGTTTTACGGGCAGAAGGTTGTCGTAGAAATCCGCCGCGAGATGAACGGATTTGTATACACGTACGGTTACTCCCGTGAGGAACGTCGACCCCCTTGATTTACCGTTGGCGTAACCGCCCGCGGGAATACTCCTCCCTCCGCCCAGGCTGATCGACATGCGCTTTTCCTGGACCTGTGCGAAACCCTCGCCGGTTGCCGACAACGAGATCGCGATGGTCAGCAGGACCAGGACGATCTTCTTCATGCTAGCCGCCCGGGGAAGGTCGTGCAACCTTTGAAAGCATGCTTGTTCAAAATCAGGAGATTGGGCGCGAGTCGGATTCAGAGCCTGCCGGACTCAGAGTCTGACGGTCAGGTCGCAAGGGCCACAGAGAACCGCCTGATTCCGTTTATAACAGCCAGACCTCATTCCGAAGCGCCGGTCCATATTCCGAAGCGCATCAGGTTTACTTCGCTCCGGCCTTCTCACGCGTACGCCTGCCGCTCAGATAGGCCTTCAGCTTCGGCGGGAATTCCCGCTTGACCAGTTCCTGCCGCAACGCCCACTTTTCTTCATCCGACACCGGAGACGCCTCCCTGATGTCGCCGCCCTCCATGATCAGGATCGGTTCGCCGTCCCGGTAGAGGATCCGGTTGTTGGTGATGCCGGGAATACGCCGACCGGGCGTTATGATCCCGACCAGATTGAGCGGGTCGGCCGCGCTGATGGCGACAAGCGTGCCCTGCTTCTCCTTCCGCCGGATACTTCTCAAAAGGGTGACGGCCTCGCCCAGGGCGTACTGCTCGCCCCAGACACCGTTCACGAACCGGCCGCCCCGGATCTCTCCCCTTGCTTCCATCCGCCTCAGCACCCGTACCAGGTCCCTCCACGGCGGCGAGGTGTTCTCCCGCTCCGTGAGCCGCCTGAACACCACGCCGTACCGGGCCAGGGCGACGCGGGCATAGGCCTCGAGATCCTCCTCCGGGTTGCCGTCCTCCGGTGTCCTGGCAGTCAGCCCCCACCGTCCCGCCGTCGACAGGTCGAAGGGATTCCTGCGTTCCCGTCCCCGCCTGGACTCCCTGTGGCGCGTCGGCGCCAGCAGGGCCCTCAGCCCCGCGAAACTGTCGGAGGTCGCCATCCCCGCCGAGACCAGTTCCGCCACGGCTTCCTCGGCGTGGGTACGCAGGATCCCGGTCTGCGCGACGATGTCGTCGAAGAACACAGCGCCTTGCCGGGTCATGAGGTCCAGTGCCGTCTTCGCGTAGGTGGACAGCGAAAGGTCCTCCTCGCCGGTCACGCCGCTCAGGGACATCCACAGCGACCGGTTCATACGGTCCACGATGGCGATGGGTGTCGTCCGGATCGGGCCGGCTGTCTTCCCGTTCTCGCCGTTCGACTTATGGGGACGAAGCCGTCCCCACGCGTACTTGCCGGAAAGGCACAGGTTGTCGAGCCAGACATAGTCGTAGTCGGTGACGCGGGAAGGCAGGATCTCGCTCTCCCAGGCCGCGGCCGGCGCCTCCACGCCCTCCAGCATGCGCAGCACCGCGGTCACGGCGTCGGCCCCCTTCAACCGCGTGTCCGGCGCCAGGTGATGCCACGTGAAAAGGAACTGCATGAAAACGGCAGGCGAAACCGGCTGAATCTCCCGGCGCAGCTTCGTGATCGTGAAGCGATGGATCCGGGCGAGAAGCCGCCGCTCGCACCATTCCAGCCCGTCCGCGGCCGGCGAAAACTGTCCTCTGAAGACAAATCCCTCGTTCTCGAGCGCGGAAAGCGCCTTATCGATCTTCCCGACCGGCAGATCGATGGAATCGGCCAGGGCAGCCGCCGTAACCGGACCGAGCGTCTCCAGTCTTCCTCGCACCAGTTCCACCAGGGCGGATTCTTCCGTCGCGGATGCTCCTTCTGCGGATGCTCCAACCGCGGTTTGAAAACTCTTCTCCAGGTTGCGCCTCACTTCGGCCGGGATTTTCTCTTCCGGCTCGAACCTACCCTGCGGGTGCACCTGCTCGAAGTAAATGCGTCGCTCAAGCGGCGCCCACAGCCGCAGGCCTCCTTGGGTGACGAGCGTGGCCGCCCTGCGTTCGCTTTCCAGCACGGCGTAGTAGTCCGTCCAACTCCCGTACTGATCCCCCTTCTTTCCCTCTTCCTCCGTCACGTACCCCGCGAGCACCAGCGCGTCGTGGAGTTCGTCGGGACTGCGCACCTCGGGCCAGGCATCGCCGCGGACGGTGTCGATGGCCTCGGGATCCAGGCGTCCCAGGTCCCCCGCCATGGCCGGGTCGAGCCAGCGGCGGTTCCGGACGGCGTTGGTCCGCCGCTCCTCAAGCGGCGCGTCGTCCAGGAAGGCGTACGGACGGGCGTTTAGGATCTCCTCCGCCATGGGCGACGGCTCGCGGAGGGCCCGCGCGTGCACGTTCATTTCCCCCGCCTTCATCGTCTTCAGCACAGACTCCAGCGTCTCGATGTCCATGGCTTCGTGCAGGCAGTCTTCGATGGTCTGGCTGACCAGGGGATGGTCCGGCACTTCCCGGTCGCCCGCGATATTCTCCAGGCACGCGATCTGGTCGGGGAAGATCTGGGCGATCAGGTCTTCGGACACGGACCGCTGTATCTGCGGCGGCACCCGGTCCCCGCCCCTGCGACGCAACACGGCCAGGGCGATCGACGCGTTCCAGCGCCATCGCACCTCGAACATGGGGGCGTCGAGCAAGGCCTGGACCAGGACTTCGCGTACCGAAGCGGCATTGAGGTATTTGAAAACGTCATCCAGCGGGAAACTGTGGGTGGCGCCCAGGGACAAAATGATGGCATCCTCGTTCGCCGCGGCCTGCAGCTCGAAGTTGAAGGTCCGGCAGAACCGCTTGCGCAGGGCAAGGCCCCAGGCCCGGTTTACCCGGCTGCCGAAGGGACTGTGGAGCACGAGATGCATGTCGCCGGCCTCGTCGAAAAACCGCTCGGCCACCAGGTCCTTCTGGGAGGGGATCACGCCGAGCGCAGCCTTGGCAGTGCCCAGGTACTCCGCGATCTGCGTCGCCGCCACGTGGGAGATGCCCGCGGACTCCATCAGCCATTCCTCGGCCTCCCGCTTCCATTCCGCGTCGAGCTTTCTTCCGCTATCCCGTCCGTTTCCGGCGCCCGATCCGTCGTCAGTGTTCAGCGGTCCGTCTTCGGTGCCCTGTCCGTCGTCACTGTTCAGCGGTCCGTTTTCGGCGCCCGATCCGTCGTCACTGTTCAGCGGTCCGTTCCCGACGTCCATCCGGCTGGCAACTTCCTCCCTCAGCCGCGACAGGGAAGCGGAAAGTTCGGCCGTCCTCCCCGGCGCTTCGCCGAACCAGAAGGGCATCGTGGGCGGCATGCCCTGGGCGTCCTCCACCCGGATCTTGCCCTTCTCCACGCGCAGGATGCGCCACGAGTTGTTGCCCAGCTGCACGATGTCCCCGGCCGTGCTCTCGATGGCGAAGTCCTCGTTCAGCGTTCCGATGAAGGTCTCCGTCGGCTCCATGATCACGTCGTAGTCGAACTGGTCCGGGATGGTTCCGCCCGACATCAGGGCGTTGATCCGGGCCCCTCCTCGGCCCTTGACCGCTCCGTTCATCAGGTCACGCTGGATGTAGGCGTGCTTGCGCCCCCGGCGCGGGGTATAGCCCTCGGACACCATGGCCACGACGCCGTCGAATTCCTCCCGGGACAGGGCGCGGTAGGGATAGGCCTTTCGCACCAGATGGTACAGGTCGTCCTCCTGGAAGTCGCAGTTGGCCACCTCCGCGATGATCTGCTGGGCCAGCACGTCCAGCGGCTTTTCGGGGATGATGATGCGGTCGAGTTCTCCCCGCCGCACCGAATCCATGATCGCCGCCGCCTCCACCAGTTCGTCGCGCGTCAGGGGGAAAAGGCGGCCCCGCGGCGTGCCCGTGATCGTATGGCCGGAGCGGCCCACGCGCTGGATGAGCGTCGCGATGGCCTTGGGCGAACCGATCTGGCACACCAGGTCGACCGACCCGATGTCGATCCCGAGTTCCAGGGAGGCCGTCGCCACGAGGGCCTTCAGTGTGCCGGCTTTGAGCCGCTGCTCCGCGTCGTGACGATGCTCCTTCGACATGCTGCCGTGATGGGAGGTGACGTTCTCCACGCCCAACCGGTCGCTCAGGTGGCGGGCCAGCCGCTCCGACATGCTCCGCGTCGTGACGAAGACCAGCGTGGTCTCGTGCCGGAGAATGAGCTCCTCCAGGCGCTCGTACACCTCCTCCCACACTTCGTTGGACATGACCGCGCCCAGCGGGGAGCGCGGCACCTCGATCTTGAGCTCGAGTTTCCGCCGATGACCGGTGTTGAGGATCTTGCATCCCTCGCCCTTCGCGTAGCCCGCGCCGGTGAGGAAGTGGGCGATCCGGTCGATGGGTTTCTGCGTGGCCGATATGCCGATGCGCGTAAGTGGACCGGAGGTAAGCCGTTCCAGGCGCTCCACGGAAAGGGCCAGGTGCGATCCCCGCTTGTTGCCCACCAGCGCGTGGATCTCGTCGATGATGAGGGTGTGCACATTCGGCAGGATGCGCCGGCCCCCCGTGCTCGTGAGCAGCAGGTACAGACTTTCCGGTGTCGTTACCAAAATGTGGGGCGGATGCTTCGTCATGGCGGCGCGCTCGCTCGTGGGCGTATCGCCCGTGCGGACCGCCACGCGGATGGGCACGTCCGGCCTCCCGCGCTCCTTCAGGATCGCACGAATGCCCTTCAGGGGGACCTGCAGGTTGGCGTGGATGTCGTTGCTGAGGGCCTTCAGGGGCGATACGTAGACGATCTGGGTGCCCTCGGGCAGCGTACCGTACTGACCCTGCCGGACCAGGTCGTCGATGGAAGACAGGAAGGCGGCCAGCGTCTTGCCGGAACCTGTGGGCGCGGCGATCAGCGCGTGCTTCTGCTGCTTGATGACCGGCCAGGCACGTTTCTGGATGTCGGACGGTTCCGCGAACCGTTCCTCGAACCAGGCGGCCACGGCGGGATGGAAGAGGTCGTTGGTCATGGTCTAGAATAGATGATAATCAATTGTTGTACGTTAGTACTCGCTCTCAGGTCAATGGGTGATGGAAGACCATCATTTGTAGTGGTGGTTACCACGGTATATTAAAGCTAAATCGAAATCCCGTAAACCAACATTACGGTACCGGCGATAAGCGCGATCAGTCCCCTGTTCCGGGTGGTGAGTCCGATCCGTTCATACGTTCTGCCGCCGGCCCATACAAGCACGCCCGAGAGGAACAGGTATATGCCGGCGGCGATCAGTGCTACGCTCATGATGCCAGCCCGATCCTCCAGGGATGATGCCCACGCAGTACTTCAGGATTGCATGGAAATTCCCATGGTGAGCATTGTGACCCCCACAACCAACGCTATCAAACCGCGTCTGCGAGTGGTCAATCCGATTCGGGCGAAGTTTCTATTGCCGCCGCCGGAAAATACGACCACGCCCAGTACAAACATGAACGTCCCTGCAAATATCAATAGTGCGCTCATGTATTGATCGTCCATGGTGTTTCACCCTCCCCGGCCTCAAACGAACTACGCCTCGTACAACACCGGACAGTAATCCGGATCGTCCAGGTGCTGCACGTAGTAGTCTTCGCGGCCCTCCACCGGACGGGCCTTTTCGGTCCGCAGGTGGAAGGCGAAGCTTCGGCGCGGCGCGTCCGATACATTGGGCCCGCTGGCGTGATAGGTGTGACGGTCGTGAAAACTGACCGCGCCGGGCGCCAGGACCGCCTCAACTTCCTCCCAATTTTCCCCCTCGGGCACGGGAATCTCCTGCTGTTGCGCTTCGTGATCGTGCCCGAAGAAGTCGCCGCTGTCCAGCAGGCCCCACCGGTGAGAGCCTCTCAGGAACCGCATGGGGCCGGAGTCAGCGGTCACGTTGCTCACGGCAACCCAGGCCGTGAACAACTCGCCGTCCAGGTACCTCCAGTACTGCTTGTCCTGGTGCCATCCCACGTTGCCTTTCACCTCGCCGCCGGCCGGCTTGAAGAGCATCTGCGACGCCCAGAGCTGGACACGCTTCGCGCCAAGCAGCGCCGCCGCCCAGCGCCCGATCTCCGGATGGGAGGCCAGTTCGTAGATGGCCCGGTCCGACAGGTGCGCCTGGTCGATCTTCCGGATGCGCTTCGGATCGTCTCCCGGGTTCCACGACCGGCGGGGCGGTTCGCCGGTTTCGTACGTGCCCGCCATAACCCGGTCCATGGCGGCAGTCACCCGTTCGATCAGGTCGGCTGGTATGATGGGTGGCGAGAAATAGAAGCCGTCCCGGCGGTAGTGTTCCCGGGCGGACGGGGGGATGGACACTTTCGGAAGAGAAATCGTCATCTGGTCCTCGTCAATCCGGCTCTCACGCTCATCCGG
>JAPOOT010000049.1 GCA_026713285.1 Gemmatimonadota bacterium
AGGTTGATGCCGTTGTCCCGTTTTTCAATCCATTCCCGTTCGAGCAGTACTTTGCGCACGTTGCTCACGTGGCCGAGGCTCGCATTGGCCGCTTCCGCCAGGTCGGTGACGCGCCAGGCCCGGTCAAGATCGCGAAGGAGGGCCCGCAGGATTGCTGACGCCTTCGGAGTGAAGATCGACCGCAGCGCGCGGGTTTCGGACTTGGGCCTGTCTGCGACCTCTCGATCGATATAGACATTGCAGAAGGCAAGGCGAGCGTTCCCGAACAGATCCAGATAGGCGACATCATGATCTGAACAGATTGAACGAGAATCGGGAGACAGGTAGGGACTCACAAGCATGGGAATCATACGTCGACCGGTATCCCCGTGACCGTACTGATGAGTATGCGCCAGGTAACCCTTGAGTTGATAGACTGCCGACCGAACAAAACGGGGAGCACCGTTCGACTTTACTTCGATGATAAGCTCATAGGTGTAATCACTGTGCTCGAACTTGATCCATCCGTCGATGATGTGGTCGCTTCCGAGTCGCCGATCATGGCGAACCGAACTGACCTCCAAGCTTGGCACTTGTTCTAGCAGGGCGCAGACCGCGTTCACGGCCTTGGTTTCCAGATTATTTACTGATAAAAGTGTTTTCATCACATGTTGAAAATAACTATTATAGCGAAATAAGTCAAGCAATTTCACTTAAACGATGTTTTCATTGGAAACTGATGACGCCTTTAATAGTGAAAAATGCCGATAGGCTATCCCAAACCGCCGTTTTTCATGACACGATGACCCCGGTCTTGTATAGGTTGATTACGATTTGGCCAGTACTTGATCGTTCGAGTCTCCACGGCTACCATACAAAAACTCGATTCAGCTTCAGCCATCGGTCGCCGCCTGAACGCGCAAGCTTTCGGTTTACCAGCGTCCGCTTTCGGGCCTTTGGGCTTGGTTTTCCGGGAGATGAGAGGTAGATTCTTGCCACAAACCTTTACAAGTTTTATAGGGTATGGTAGTGAATTACAGGGTATGTTGTAATCTGCTTAAGGTATTTGGAAATACCAATTCAGTTTTGATTCTTGTACTTACAGGAGGTTGTTATGAGGGAAAATCCATGTGAATTTAAAGAAAAAGTGGTCATCGTAACCGGGGGCGCGAAAGGCATCGGCGGGGGTATCGTCCGCGCCTTCGCAGGTGAGGGAGCCCGCGTGCTCTGCGCCGACATCGACGACGAAGCAGGTGCAGAAATCGCCGCCGCAAGCGACAACATCCGCTACGTCCACGCCGACGTGACCACGGCCGATGTGTGCCGTTCCCTCGTGGAGACCGCGACGGAATCCTGGGGCGGGGTGGACGTCCTCTGCAACAACGTGGGGATACAGCCGACATCGAGCTATCTTCCCGCCCACGAGATGTCCGAGGAGCAATGGGACCGGATTATCGACGTAAACCTTAAAAGCAGGTTCCTTATGGTCAAGTACTGCGTTCCCGTGATGAAGCGTCGTGGAGGCGGGGTGATTATCAATACGGCCAGCGTACAGGGACTCCAGTCGGCTAAGGGGATCTCTGCCTACGCGGCGAGCAAGGGGGGCGACCTGTCCCTGGTGCGTCAGCTGGCCCTTGACTACGCGGAGGACAATATACGCGTGGTGGCGGTCAACCCCGGGACCATCGAAACGCCGCTTCTGCAGGAGGCCATCGACTCGATCGGTGGCGACGAGGACGAAATACGGACGGACATGGCCTCCCGGCACGCCCTGAACCGCCTGGGCAGTCCGGAGGATATCGCCAACGCGGTGCTCTTTCTCGCGAGCGACCGGGCTTCCTTCATCACGGGCGAATATGTGAACGTGGACGGGGGCCTGATGGCCCGGGGCACGTGGGCTTGACGAGTTCGTTAAGATTGCAAAAAAACAATTTGGCGATAAAGCCACCGATTTCTTGGACTCTCTACCTTCGTTCTCTAGTGAGTATCAGATTTGGTACTCGGAAGCGACAGCGATCGTCCGTCAGCTACTTCCCGACCGGCTTCTGACTTCACTGGATACTACGAAAAGCCAAGAAACCGCAAAGACATCACCTATGAAACCTACCGATTGTGAAACGCGGCTTCGTCAGAGCTGGAGGAGCTGTGGCTGGTGTGGTAATGGAAAAGCACCTTGGTCAAGTATGTGAAAACCACTCAGTTAAAATCCGAAAGAATAAACCCAATATATAAGACTTTAATGATGCACTGAAAGCTGCAGAATTAATCGACACTCCTCAGTGGCGCTCAATTCAGTTTCTCGCTGATATCCGAAACTTATGCGATCATAATAGAGACGACGAGCCAACGGCGGAGAAAGTATCTGAAGTGGTTGAAGGAGTCTAGAAGCTGACAAAGACGTTGTTCTAAGATTGTAACGGAAATTAGGTAAGTGGAAATTTGACTGATGTACGAGCGTGTAACTTGGTCTACGCTTTAGTATTTTGACGGTAAATGGAGATAAGTCGAACAAGGCAGATTGGAATGAACATATAAACCAGGTGTTAGCTTTTGTCAGAAGCAAGTGCATATGTGGGAACAACTTAAGTCTCTTCAGTGCAAACATTTGCCTTGAAAACACGAAAGTGTCCTCAGGTGGGTCTTAGAATCCGTCGATCACCCATTCGATCAAGAGTAGGATACAGAGCATCTACCAGGGACATTTCAGCAAATTCGAAGTGCCACCGGCAGAATCCCATTCTCACACCAGGATTGTTTTTTATTCGAGATATTCGCAGTTGATTCCGACTATTGTATTAAGTTATTCGGTTGTGGACGGGTAATCGCAAACTGAGCGCCGTGACAGTTTAGTCAGTCCGATGAATACATCTTAGCGCCAGGAAATTCCGATATGAGCGTCGAGTTGATCGGGATAATCAGTGTAGGCGTTGCCCTGGCCGGGCTTATTCTGGCGTCGAAGCGGGATATCAACGTCCGTCTTATAACGCTGGAACAGGGGCAGGCGGACCTGAGAGAACGTATGGCAGGCCTGGAGGGTATTTTGAAAGGCCTGGCCTTGCGTCGCGCAGAAAAAAACGACTGCTAAGCTTCTTCGTCGCTGTCCTTCGACTTGAAGATGCGCAGGAGCCGGTTAAGGGGGTCGTAGAACTCGCCGACGACCCTTTCCTTCAGGGGAATGATAGCGTTGTCCGTGATCGTGATTTCCTCGGGACAGACGTTGGTGCAGCACTTGGTGATGTTGCAGTAGCCGATGCCCTGGGCGTCCTTGAGGTCGCCGAGGCGATCCCCGGTGTCGAGGGGATGCATCTCCAGGGCGGCGTTGTGCACCATGAGGCGCGGGCCGATGAACTCCTCGTGCAGGTCATGTTCCCGCAGGACGTGGCAGACGTCCTGGCAGAGAAAGCACTCGATGCACTTGCGGAACTCCTGCACCCGCTCGATATCTTCCTGGTCCATGCGCCAGGTGCCGTCCTCGGCGTCTGGCTTGCGGGGCTTGAAGGGCTTGATCTTTTCCTTCGCGCGGTAATTCCAGGACACGTCAGTGACCAGGTCCCGTATCGTCTTGAAGGCCTTCATCGGCTCGATTGTGATGGCCTCGTCCTCGGGCAGATCGCTCATCCGCGTCATGCACATCAGCTTCGGGTTGCCGTTGACCTCGGCGGAACAGGAGCCGCACTTGCCGGCCTTGCAATTCCAGCGGACCGCGAGGTCCGGGGCCGATTCCGCCTGGATCTGGTGCACCGCGTCCAGCACTACCATGCCTTCGTCGATCTCGGTGGAGTAGTTTTCGAAATCGCCGGTCTCGCCATCGCCCCGCCAGATTCGGAAGTTGGCCGTCGCCATTATCTGTTCTCCTCGATGATCGCTGCCAGGTCCTCCCTGATGGACTGGACCGGAATGCGGTTGATCACCATTTCACCGTTTTCATTCCTGTGCTGGGTAATGTTGATGTTTCCGAATTCCTCGTCCTTGTCCTCGTAGTCCTCGCGGAAGTGAGCGCCCCGGCTCTCCTTCCTTTCCAGCGCGGCGCGTGCCACCGCCTCCGACACGATCATCAGGAACTTGAGATCCAGCGCGGTGTGCCAGCCAGGATTGTATTCCCGGTTTCCGATGACAGAGACTTTCTGCGCCCGCTGCCTGAGTTCGTCGATCACTTCCAGCGCTTTCTGCATGTCCCCTTCATTTCGAACGATGCCGACGAGTTCCTGCATCCGGTCCTGCAGTTCGTACTGAATGTCGAAGGGATTCTCACCGCTGTTCTCCCGGTCGAAGGGCGCCAGGGTCTCGCCGACGGCCGCTTCGACCTGGCCGTCGTCGATGGTCCCGTTCCCGTTCTCGCGCGCGAACTCCGCCGCGTACCGGCCGGCGCGCTGTCCGAAAACCAGCAGGTCGGAAAGGGAGTTGCCGCCCAGCCGATTGGCGCCGTGCAGGCCCGCGGCGCATTCCCCGGCGGCGAAGAGACCGGGCACGGTAGACATCTGCGTGTCGGCGTCCACGAGCACCCCGCCCATCACGTAATGGGTGGTGGGGCCTACTTCCATGGTCTCCTTCGTGATGTCGATGTCGGCCAGTTGCTTGAACTGGTGATACATGCTGGGCAGCTTGCGCTTGATGTGTTCTTCGGCGTTCGGGAGTTTTTCCTTGATCCAGGCGATGTCGAGGTATACGCCGTCATGGGGCGACCCGCGGCCTTCCCGGATCTCCCGGACGATGCACCGCGCCACGTGGTCACGCGTCAGCAATTCCGGCGGACGACGGGCCTCCTTGTCTCCCTGGGTGTAAATCCAGCCCTCTTCGGGACTGTCCGCAGTCTGGTTCTTGTACAGATCGGGGATGTCGTCGAACATGAACCGATTGCCTTCGCTGTTCGTCAGGGTGCCGCCCTCGCCGCGGACGCCTTCCGTGACCAGGATGCCCCGCACGCTCGGCGGCCAGACCATGCCCGTCGGGTGGAACTGGACGAATTCCATGTCCAGCAGCGCGGCCCCGGCTTCGTAGGCCAGTCCGTGGCCGTCTCCTGTGTATTCCCAGCTGTTGCTCGTGATCTTGAAGGCCCGGCCGATGCCGCCCGTTGCCAGGATGACCGCCTTGGCGCGAAAGACCCGAAAACGGCCCCGCTCCCGGTCGTAGCCGAAGGCGCCGACGACCCGGTCTCCGTCCTTCAGCAGGGCCACGATGGCGTGTTCCATATAGACTTCCATACCCTGGTGGATCCCGTAATCCTGCAGGGTGCGGATCATCTCCAGGCCGGTCCGGTCGCCCACGTGGGCCAGCCGAGGATACTTGTGCCCCCCGAAGTTGCGCTGCAGTATGCGGCCGTCGTCCGTCCGGTCGAACAGGGCGCCCCAGGCTTCCAGTTCCCGCACGCGGTCCGGCGCTTCCCTGGCATGCAGCTCGGCCATGCGCCAGTTGCTCAGGTACTGGCCGCCCCGCATCGTGTCGGCGAAATGCACGCTCCAGCCGTCCCGGTCGTCCACGTTGGCCAGCGCCGCCGCGACCCCGCCTTCGGCCATGACCGTATGGGCTTTGCCCAGCAGGGATTTGCACACCAGACCTACTGAAACTCCGGCCGACGAGGCCTCGATCGCCGCCCGGAGCCCTGCTCCGCCGGCGCCGATCACCAGTACGTCATGTTCATGATGCTGGTATTCCGCCATTAAAGGATTCTCCAATCCGTCCACACGCCCATGGCCACGAGGCGCACGTATATATCCGAGAAACCGACCCATACCAGGCTCATCCAGGCCCAGGTCATGTGTCCCCGGTTCAGGCACGAGACGCAGTTGTAACCCGCGTGCCGGACGGGCGCTTTGGACAGATGATCCAGGTACCCGCCGATCAGGTGCCGCAGCGAGTGGCAGCCGAACTGGTAGCCGCCCAGCAGGACGACGTTCAAGGTCAACACAATGGTTCCGACGCCGATACCGAATGTAGTCTCACCCGTCGCCGCATCCGTGAACCACATGGCCTTCCACGCGTCCTGGACCAGGAAGATCCAGATGATGAATACCAGGTAAAGGAAGTATCGGTGAATGTTCTGCATGATCAACGGGAAGGATTGCTCCCCGCGGTACTTTTTCCTCGGTTCGGAAACGCTGCAGGATGGCGGGTCGGCCCAGAAAGCCTTGTAGTAGGCGCCCCGGTAGTAATAGCAGGTAATCCGGAATCCGGCCGGAGCCCAAAGAATTATGAAGGCAGGTGAAAACGGCAGCAGGGCCGGCCACCATACGGGTTTGGGACCGAACAGGGCATGGGACGAACTGCCGAAAATCTCTGGAGAATAAAAGGGCGACAGGTAGGGGCCCCAGGCGTAGAACTCACCCTGGAAGGCCGCCCAGGTGGAGTAGACGACAAAGGCGGAGAAAACGCCGAATGTCAGTAATTGCTGCGCCCACCATGCGTCTCTGCGTTGCGTCTGACCAAAACCGCTCGTTTTCAGCGAAACACCGGTTGTCGACATAGGCTATCCTCTTGAATCCAGCGCACCGAACAACTGAATTTCACGGACAAAACACATTAGCGCAAAATAGACCGGCGAAGGCCGCAATGCAATAGAAAAATAACCTCGCTTTTACCATGGATTCGGCATGCTGCCGTCCGCAACAACGGGGATAAAACAATGGCCGGATCGGCCCGTCGGTCAGTATATTCAAA
>JAPOOT010000348.1 GCA_026713285.1 Gemmatimonadota bacterium
AGGACAGGTAGTCCCGGCGGACGGTATCAAGTACGACAAAGACGCATTTCATTCAGCCTCTTCTTTCTTGCCGTAGCTGTGTCCGCCCAGGATGGCCCGGACATCGTCGGCATTGCGCGCGCTTTGGAAGGCGGCGATGCGGGACTCTTCCTCGACCGCAAGCGCCGTGGCGTTTTCGAGCACCGCGTCCAGTTTGTTGGCCGGGAACTTGCAGGCGCCGTTCTCGTCCATGTGGATGATCTCGCCCGGGGCTACGTCCATTCCGCCAACGGATACGGGCACGTTCACCGCGTGCACGGCCATGTCGCCATGTCCCGGCGTAATTCCGCTGAGCAGATACTGTACCTGCATGGGGCGGATCTCGTCGATGTCGCGGGAGGGTCCGTTCGAGACGACCCCCACACACCCCACCGCCTTGGCGGAGGCGGTCATGTTGCCGCCGGCGAGCCCCACCTTGCCGGCAATCTCCGGGGGAAATTTCTGCTGGATTACCAGAATCGTCGGTTGCGGGGATGCGTCCAGGGCATCGATCACGTCCAGGAAGGAAAGGTTCTTGAAGCCCGGCTCGGGAAGACCGAATACGCACGTGACGGCATAGCCCACGGTGCGTCCGAGATCGGGATAGATGCACTTGATGGTCTGATCGGTATACCAGTTCTCCGACCAGGGGTTGTACAGGCCCAGACAGAGGGGATGGGTAGGATAGGTCGCCACCACGTTCGTAATCGAGGGCGTATCGAACTGTTTCAGCGCTTCCAGCGCCTCCTGCGAGGACCGCGCGGACATGCGTTGCTCCTTCCAGGGTGCTTACGGCAGCGGATCGGGAATATAACAGGCTGAACGGTGGATGCAACCCGGTGAATATGATCCTGAACCGGAAGGGTGTCAAGCCGGTAATGGGTGCGGCCAGCAACGGGTGTTCGACCGTCCCGAAGCGACAGAAACCATCCGGTCATCCGGAGGAACCGGACTGCAGCGATTTCCGCCGGAGCGCAGTCGGCCATGCAGTACAGGTTGTTCACCCCGACGATCAGACGAACGCGCCTGGTTGGGACTAATCGGACTGCAGCGACCGTTGCCAGAGCGCCATGGAATAGAATTCGTAAGAAGCGGCCTTGTCGGGCACGTCTACGAGGTGGACCGTGAAGCGGCACGGAACCCCGTTATCCGGCAGGTAATCCCGGAAGAAGCCGCTGTACGCGCGGGCGTATGCTTCTTTAAGCCGGTCCTGCTCCGCGGCGTACCCGATTGGGTCCACGAGGGGATTCGGCGACTTGGGCTGGCAGCCGAAGGCGTGCACCTCGATGAAGTCGATTTCCCTGAGCGATTTGCACAGCCCGGCGTCGATCAGCCACTTCTCCCAGCTCTGAAACACGAGGGGGATCTCCTGCTCCGGCTCCATCGAGACCAGCTCGTCCCGCTCCAGCACGCCCTTGGCCGAATAGCCGCCCGTCAGCCCGGCGAAATAGATCCTCAGGTCGCCGTCGGACTGCTCTTCGGTCACCAGGGCCGAAAGCACCGGGCTGTCCCCGTGGTAATAATAGGTCAATTTGCCGCGTTTTTTGATATTGAAAGCCATCTAAACTCCTCTATAGTGGTGTTGATCCGACTTCGATTCATGCTTGAATGCGCGCTTTTTACACGGTGATCACGCATGGTTAATCTACAGGGCCTGTCAAGGTTGAGCGGGCAGCGGAATCGTCCCCGTATGGCCGGTACCATTCGGTTCAATATGGCCTTTTGACCGCCTGATGTTACATTGTATATTTCGTACTCGCTCGCATTCGCCCGATATCGTCCGTTTTAGCGTGGTTACGTGATCACCCGGTCAATCGGGATGTACAAAACAGGTTTTCATCCAAAGATTGCCGAATTCCCGGAATCGTCCTGATATTCGCTGGATCGTCGCGATGAAGATTCTAACTCGAGATATTCATGAACCAGGCATCACCCTATAGGAAAGACCTCGTACTGGTCGGAGGCGGGCACGCCCATGTGCAGGTAATCCGCATGTTGACCATGAAGAAGGCCCTTCGCGGCGTTCGCGTTACGCTCATTTCAGATGAATCCAGCGTCTGCTATTCAGGAATGCTTCCCGGATGCCTGGGCGGGCTGTACCGCCCTGATGAAATGGAAATGGAACTCAGGCCGCTTTGCGCTTGGGCGGATATCCGGTTCATACGGGCACGGATAACCGGCCTGGATCCGGCCATCCAGCAGGTTTTTTTCGAGGATGGCAGGCCGCCCCTGGCCTACGATGCCCTATCGGTCAATATCGGTTCGATTCCCAGGGGCCTGGATACCCCGGGCGTGCGTGAGAACGCCGTACCCACGAGACCGCTCGGCAGGCTGCTGCGAAGGGTTCACCAGTTCGAAGAAAACCACCGCGCAGACGGACAACCCCTGCGGATCGTCATCGCGGGCGGCGGTGCGGCCGGCGCGGAACTGGCCTTCGCCATGCACTCCAGGTGGGGCGTACGTTTCGCGCCGGTAGAGATCACGCTCGTGGAATCGCAGTCCACTTTGCTGAAAGGCCATAATCCCAGGGTAGCCAAGACAATCATGCGGTATCTCGAAGAGAAGGGGATCACGTGCCTGACCGGGCTTCGGGTGTCCGCGGTGGACGAGGACGGCGTCCACTTCGAGGATCGGCCGTCCCTCCCCTGCGATTTCCTGCTCTGGGCCACGGGCGGAGCGCCGCCCGACCTATTGCGCACGGCCAATCTGGACACCAGCGCCACCGGCTTCATCCGCGTCCGCCCCACGCTGCAGGCCATGGATTACGACAATGTCTTCGCAGCGGGCGACTGCATCGAGTTCGAGTCGCGCCCCCTGCCTAAATCGGGGGTATATGCCGTCCGGGAAGGGCCATTTCTCGCACGGAATATCCACGCATGGGTGGAGAAGCGCCCCCTGGTTCCGTTCAGGCCCCAGGCCTCGGCGCTCGCACTGCTTATGACCGGTACGCGGAACGCCGTCGCGAGCCGGCGCCACGTTTCCTTTCATGGAGCGTGGGTATGGCGGCTGAAGGACTGGATCGACCGTCGATGGATGCGGAAGTTCGAACCCTCGCTGCTGCCGCCCATGGAGCCAGCCGGCGATTCACCGCCCTCCGGTAAGGAAACTGGCAGAGACGCGGATGAGGCCGCGGACGAGGCCGCCATGCGCTGTGCCGGGTGCGGCGCCAAGGTCGGTTCGACCGTGTTGACCGGCGTTCTCGATGAACTGGAGGTATTCGACCGGGACGACGTGCGGATCGGCCTGCATGACGCCGACGACGCCGCGCTC
>JAPOOT010000295.1 GCA_026713285.1 Gemmatimonadota bacterium
CCGATACTTCAGGCGCTTCGAGACACCGGTTACGATGGGTACGGTTCGGTGGAGGTGTTCGACTATTCCTACGGAGCGGAGCACATCGCCAGGAAGAGCCTTGAGACGCTGAAGACGGCCTGGGCGGCGTCGGACGCGGCGGAAGAGGGGGCGGCACGTTGAAACAACAGGTCCTCGATAAGGAAGGCATCGACCGGGCAGTGTCCCGTATCGCCCGCCAGATCCTGGAACGCAACAAGGGCGCGTCCGGCATCGTCATCGTCGGCATCCAGCGACGTGGAGATTGGATCGCGCGGCGACTGGCCGGCGCCATACGCGAGGCGGAAGACACGGCCGTTCCGGTCGGCGTACTTGACATCAACCTGTACCGGGACGACCTCCAGGTCCGCGCGGACTACCCCGTCGTCCGCACCACGGACATCCCTTTCGACATCGAAGGGCGCACCGTCATCCTGGTCGACGATGTCCTCTACACCGGCCGAACCATCCGGGCGGCGCTGGACGAATTGAAGGATTTCGGCAGGGCACGGCGCATCGAGCTCGCCGTCCTGATCGACCGGGAGGGCAGGGAACTTCCCATCCAGGCGGATTACGTGGGTGAGCATATCGAAGTCGGCCCCGGCAGGACCGTGGTGGTGCACGTCCATGAACTGGACCGGGACGACAACGTCGCGGTGGAGGAGGCGGTGTGATGAGTGAAGATCATCTATACGCGCTGCGCCACCGGCACCTGATCGGCCTCGAGGACTACTCCGGCGCGGAAATCCGCCTTATCCTGGATACGGCGGACTCCTTCAAGGAAGTGATCCGGCGGCCCATACGCAAGGTACCCGCCCTGCGGGGGAAGAACGTCGTCAACCTCTTCTTCGAATCGAGCACCCGCACGCGGCTGTCCTTCGAACTGGCCGAGAAGCAGCTCTCCGCGGACACGCTGAATTTCGCTTCCACCGGCAGCAGCGTTTCCAAGGGAGAATCCCTGGGCGACACGGCGCGGAACATAGAGGCCATGCAGGTGGACTGCGTGGTGGTGCGTCATGCCGCGGCGGGCGCACCCCTTTTCCTTTCGCAGTGCCTGTCGAACGCGGTCGTCATCAACGCGGGCGACGGCGCCCACGAACATCCCACACAGGGCCTGCTGGACCTCTTGACCATGCGGGACGCGCTGGGCGGACTGGAAGGCCTGAAGGTCGTGCTCGTCGGCGACATCGCCCACAGCCGGGTGGCGCGATCCAACATATGGGGACTCCGGAAAATGGGCGCCCGCGTCGCCGTCTGCGGTCCGCCCACGCTGATCCCCGTCGACATCGAAGATATGGGCGTGGAGGTATGCTACCGGGTCGAGGACGCCCTCCGCGACGCCGACGTGGTCTACGCCCTGCGGATACAGCTTGAAAGACAGCACGAAGCCTTCTTCCCTTCGCTCCGCGAATACACGCGGTTGTTCGGCATCGACCCCGAACGGCTGGAACTCGCGAAGCCCGACGCCGTCGTAATGCATCCCGGTCCCATCAACCGCGGCGTGGAACTCGACAGCCGGGTGGCGGACAGTGGCAGGTCGGTCATCCTGGACCAGGTGACAAACGGGGTCGCCGTTCGCATGGCGGTCCTCTATCTCCTCAACGGCGGAGGCGAGCGCGATGCGGCCTGACGGACCGGATACATCCGGAAGCGCGGGAATCACGGAGATCCGCAACGGACGCATCATAGATCCCGCTTCCGGCCGTGACGAACAGGGCGATCTCTGGTTCCGCGAGGGAAGGATCGTCGATCGGCCCGCGGACGGCGATGCAAAGGGCGCCACCGTCATAGACGCTACCGGCCAACTCGTCCTGCCCGGCCTGGTCGATATGCACGTCCACCTCTGCGAACCCGGATACGAATACAGGGAAAACCTTGAAAGCGGGGCGCTCGCGGCCGTCGCGGGCGGCATCACCGGCGTGGCGTGTATGCCGGATACCGATCCGGTCGTCGACGACGCGCCCGCCGTGAGATTCGTTCGAGCCCGGGCAGCCGGAGCGGCGGCGAAGGGTTATCCCATAGCCGCGCTCACGGCCGGAAGAGCGGGAGAACGCCTGACTGAAATAGGCGAACTGGCCGAAGCCGGCGCCGTGGCGCTGTCCGATGCGGACCGTTCCATCCGGAATCCAGCCATCCTGCGGCGCGCCTTCGAGTATGCCCGGATGTTCGACCTGCCCATCATCGTGCACTGCGAAGACCCGTCGCTCTCCGCCGGAGGCGTCATGCACGAAGGAAGCCACGCGACCCGGCTGGGCCTGAAGGGCATACCCTCCATCGCGGAAGAAACCGTCGTGGCAAGGGACCTCATGCTGGCGGAGTGGACGGGCGGGCGGATCCACATCACCCAGGCCAGCACGGCCGTGACGGCCGGTCTCATTCGAGCGGCCAGGCAGCGAGGCGTCAACGTGACCGCCGATGTCAGTCCTCACCACCTTGCGCTGACCGATGAAGCGCTGTCCACGTTCGATACCCGTCTGAAAACCAACCCGCCCCTCAGGAGCAAGGCGGACGTCGTAGCGCTCCGGGAGGGCCTGGCGGACGGAACCATCGACGCCATCGCATCGGATCACACGCCGCGGTCCGTGGACGAAAAGAACACGGAGTTCCAGGAAGCGCTGTCAGGCGCCACGGGTCTTGAAACCATGCTGGCCGTCGTGTTTACCGAGATGGTCGAACCCGGCCTGCTGGCCCTGAACGACGCGGTGAGGGCCATGTCCACGTCCCCCGCGGGAATACTGGGGATTGAAGGCGGCAGCCTGTCTTCCGGCGCTCCGGCCGACCTCACCCTCTTCGACCCGGATGGAACCTGGACCGTGGACCCCGCGTCCTTTAAATCAAGATCCGCAAATACGCCTTTTGCCGGCCGCGAACTGCAAGGAAGCGTAACGGTAACCATCGTCGGCGGCCAGGTAAGATACCGGCGCGATGGCCCCGAATCATCTTGACTGTGAGGCGTCAATTGCGTAAATTAAAACGTCTGTATTGTTTTATATTGACCGGAATCGCTCATTAAAATGCGTACACATGGCAGGCCTCGAAGATGCGCAGTCGACGTACCTGTCGAAAGGAGTCTCTAATGATTTTCAGGAAAGTTGGCATCTGCGTTTTGTTTGCCCTCGGGTTCGCCATGCTGGTACCCATCGCGGCCGACGCGCAGAAAATCGAAATTCGTTCCGCGAAAATCTACATCCGCGAAACACCGCCCCAGTGGGACAAGGCCATGGCGCTGCTCGAGACCGCATTGGAAAAGGATCCGGGCAACAACGACGCCCACTATCTCCTCGGGCTCATTCATTACTACCAGGGAAATTTCGACCTGATGTTCCAGAATTGGAAAGCTGTTACCTTTGACGATCTGGACAGGGAAGACAAAAGCCGGTACAGGAATACCCTGACCTCGATGATCCGCAGGAACTACGAGACGGCCAGGCAAAACTATGAACAAGGTGTATTCGCGGAAGCGGCCGTTTACTACAGTCGTTCCGTCGACGCGACCTCGATGCTGCAGGACATGTTGCGGTCCACAGGCAAGAATGATGATGCAAAGACCGCCGACGAGCTGGATACCGCCAAGCAGCAGGGCTACCTGTACTGGGGTTACGCCGCCCTCGCCGCGGAAGATTTTGAAAATGCCGGAATGGCGCTGGAGACACTGCTCGAATCGGACCCGAACAAGTTCGAAGCCTGGGACGGCCTGGTCAACGTGTACTTCAACACACAAAACTGGGACAAGGTGATCACGGCCTCCGACAAGGTCATCGGTTTGTCTGAAGAAGTGGATCTCAACACCTTCCTCATCATGCGCAACGCCTATTTCGAAAAAGCCGACACGGCCGGTGTGATCTCGTCGTACGAGCGGGCGATCGCAGCGTTTCCGGTAGAAAAGTCGCTGTACCGGGACGTCAGTTCGATCCATGTCACCCGGAGCAACCTGGGTATGGCGATCGAAGTGCTGGAAAGGGGACACGCCGCCCTACCCGAGGACATCGATTTGCTGAGGTACCTGGGAACCCACTACTACAACAAGGCGTTGTCCGACCGGGATGCCGGAAACAGTGAAGTCGCCCTGGCGGCGTTTCAGGGCTCGGTGGACAGCATGAACAAACTATTGGCGCTGCAGCCGAATAACATCGAAGCCTACGATGTACTCGGCGATGCCTATATCGGACTGGCCAGTATCGAAACCGACGAGGCCAAAAAAATGGAGCTGTTTACCCAGGGAGAAGCATACCAGAAGAAGAAACTGGAACTGATCACATCGGGAGACGGCATGTAGATCCCGGGGATGGTCCCCGGCGGTCTGACAAGCGGAAAAAGCAACTGGTTCTGGAGAGGATTCCGGGGGGACCCGGAATCCTCTTTTGATTCGACCAATTTGATTGACACCCCTATGGCTACCTCCTATACTACCGTTGCCTTTGACCCATGTCCTTCCGTCGATCAGTCCGATCGATCCTGGACAGGACGACGTGATTCAGGCTCATGAGA
>JAPOOT010000048.1 GCA_026713285.1 Gemmatimonadota bacterium
GGCGACGGGGATGGAGAATCCGATGGCGCTGAGCCAGGCGGTCATGAAGAGCACGCCCAGGACCAGGCCGACGACCGCCGTGCGGTAGGAGAACAGTTCATCTTCGTCCCGCAGGTCGCTCTCCCTTCCGAGGGATTTACGCAGGACGTTGCGGATGTGTTTCCGGGCCATCCAGCCGCCGATCAGGGCAAACATGATCAGTCCGCCGCAGAACTGGATGGACACGAGTCCGCGGGGCACGATCGTCTCGGCGGGCGAGACCACTCCGAAGCGGTTGAGCAGGCCTGTTTCCAGGATGCCGAGCACCTGGAAGAACCAGACACTGAATAGGATCTCGACGTTGACGAAGAAGGCAAAGCACAGGACGTAAGGCACGAGCCGAATGGCGACAGGCGGGAAGGCGGGATCGATGACCACGTTGAATACCGGTCCGGGCAGGGGGATGTGGGGCAGTACGCCCCAGAACCCGATGATGTTCCAGGACATGATGGCCAGGCTGGCCGTGAAACCGACCTGGAAAAGCCGGTTACCGAAGAGGGACGGCCATCTCCCGGGCGTGTTCCCGTCGGTTTCGACCAGGCGCAGGATGACCTCGCCCATGGGGAAACGGAGCCGCTCGTGTTCCACCCACTGTTTCCGGAAGATCACGACCAGGCAGGCGCCGATAAAGAGCAGCGTGCCCAGGGCCGACATCCACCAGAAGAGCGGTATGACCCAGTCCTGCCACGGTATCGGCAATCCGGCAGGCCGCCCCTCGAAGAAATCCGATACTTGCCCCTTGTCGTTGGGGATGACCGCCCATTCCGGCAAGTACGCGAAGAAGTGGGCCTCCCACTGGTTTTCCGGACTCGCGAAGTAATGGGGCGCGGTGATTACGCTGATGAGATAGCGGACCATGCCCCAGTCCGGCACCATGGCCGCGATCAGTCCCATGGCGAAAATGACCAGGAGCTCCGGCCTCGTCAGCGCGGCGTCCCGGTATATAAAGCGGATCAGTGTGTTCGGCAGCAGGACAAGGAAAAGGAAGGGAATGACCAGACTAAGCGGCATCTGGGGGAAGGTCAGATAGTTGTAGTTCAGCTGTGCGGAGGCGTGTTGTCCCCAGAAAGCGACGCAGCACGCGAAAGCCAGGCCCAGGACGGCCGTTTTGAGGGATATGGGTTTCACGGTCATGCCTGGTCTAGCCCGGCCGCGCAGGAAGTCATTCCTGGATGGAGGCTGTGCCGCGCTTGAGCCAGAAGCCCCCGTCGACACGCAGGACTTCCCCGGTGATGTAGTCCGCCGCTTCGGAACACAGAAAGGTGGCCGCCTTGCCCAGGTCCTCGATCGTGCCCATCCGGCCCCAGGGCAGCCGCCTGCCGCCTTCCTCCAGTTCCCGCTCCGTCGAGTACTGGCGCTCGCCCGGCGTGTCGGTCCACCCCGGTTCGATCACGTTCACGCGGATGCGGTGCTCCAGCAGTTCCAGGGCGATGATGGCGGCCATGTGGTTCATGCCGGCCTTAGCGGACGAATAGGACAGTGAGGTAGGGAAGGGGAGGAAGGACATGACCGAGCTGATGAAGAGGATACTGCCGCCCTTCTTCGCGTCCACCATCTTCCGGGCGCCGGCCTGCGCGACATGGAAGGCGCCGAAGAGGCTGACTTCGTAAGTTTTCTTCATTTCGTCCACGTCCATTGCGAGAAAAGGCTCCCTCGTGGAATAGTAGGCGTTGGCCACCACGATATCGGGTCCGCCGAGTTCCTTCGCCGTCTGATCCACCATTTCGTCCACGGCGGACCGGTCGGAGGCGTCCGCGCCGACGAGGATCGCCCGCCGGCCCATGGATCTGATTTCCTCGGCGACGGCCTCGCCGTCGTCCCGGTGGCTGAAGTAGTTGACGGCGACGTCCGCCCCGGCCCGGGCCATCTCCAGTGCGATGCCCTTGCCGATGCCCCGGGACGAACCGCTGATCAGCGCTGTCTTGCCCGTCAGGTCGATCATGGTTCCCTCGATTCGAAATACGTGGTGAACGGTACGAATGTCCCGAGCGGCCGCACGATCGGGAGTGCCCGTACGATCGGGAGTGCCCGCAAGATTGAGATCAGCCGCACGATCGGGAGCGGATGAACGATCAAGCGTGCCCGCGCGATCAAGCGTGCCCGCCGTGCCCGCCGTGCCCGCGCGATCAAGCGTGACAGCGCGATCGGAATCGACTACGCCGGGAGCGGTTTCAAAGCCCCATGGCGGCCATGTTGCGGTAGCTGACGGCGATACTGTCGAAGGGGTCGCCGGCGCAGGTGTCCTGTTCGACGACGTACCACTGGGACCCCGCGGCCTCGCAGGCAGCGACGATGCCGGACCAGTTCATGTTGCCCTCGCCGATCTCGGCCATCACCTGTTCCCGTCCCGACACGCCCAGGTCCTTGAAATGGATGACCGGGCACCGGTCCCGTACCCGGCCGATCCAGTGTATGGGGTCCCCGCCGCC
>JAPOOT010000234.1 GCA_026713285.1 Gemmatimonadota bacterium
CCCGCCAATCCGGCCGCTCGGTCATTCCGGCCGCCTGTCTACTTTACCGCGTGGTATACGGCCTTGGATATCTGGATATCCTGCACGGCGACGCCCGTCGAATCTGCGATCGTGATCTGGTCGTCGGAAGTGCGGCCCAGGGAAGGATTCTGGATCACGTTCCCGAGCTCGACCACCTTGTCCTCGGATATGGCGCCCGCCATCATCGCCTGGGCGATCTCGCCCCGCAGCCTGCATTGGGGGATGCTGTCCGCCACGACTACGTCGGCCTTTACGAGCACGCCTGGATCCAGTTCGATCTTGTCCGGCGTATCCGATCCCATGGCGGTGATGTGGGTCCCGGGCCGGACCTGCCCGGCGGTCAGCAGCGGCGACAGGGACGGGGTGGACATGATGATGAGATTGCTTGTCGCCGCCACCGCGCCGGCGTCGTCCGTTGTCTCGACGGAGTATCCCTGGGCTTCCATGTCACGCTTGTAGGACGCCTTGCTCTCGTCGGAACGTCCCCACGCGATCACGTCCGTGCAGTCGACGACGCCCTTCAGGTACTCGACCTGCATGCGTGCCTGCAGGCCCGTACCGAAAACGCCGATGCGGCTGACGTTCTTCGGCGCGAGGACCTTGGCCACGACTGGCCCCATGGCGGCCGTACGTACGTTGGTGAGGTAGCCCTGGTCGAGCAGGAACGCCACCGGCTGGCCCGTTCTCTGATTGAAGACCAGCATCATGCCCTGGACGCGGGGGAGGCCCACGTTCGGATTATCGCTGAAACCGGAGGCCAGCTTGATGACGTAATAGTCATCGTTGTTGATGGCGCCGTACTTGATATGCACGTTCCCTGGAGGATCCTCGAAGTGCAACTCGCCGACGGGCGGCACCTGCACATTACCCTGCGAATAGGCGACGAAACCGTCCTCTATATCCTGAATGACGTCAATGCCCTCTACGGCTTCCTTGATTCGGTCCAGTTCGACGATGAGCGGCATGGTGGAACTCCTCCTGGCAAGCTGGTAAACCTGAGTAAATGCCCGGTGCGACAGGCAATCCGGATTGTTTATAAAATGAGCAGACAAGTTAACGGATGCGCGGGCCGAAGTCAACCAAAACCGTGCGGATATCGCGCCCGGAACGACCTGCTCGGGCACGCCGCGGCGACCTGCTCGGGCACGCCGCAGCGACCTAAGCGGCTTACCGGCAGGGCGGGGATATTGTATTGACAAAAACGGCTTCATGTCTCACAATACGGGAGTCTTCCCTACATGCCGGCAGGTACCAGGAGGAGTACTTTCATGGCGGATGTGGTTCTGAAGGACGTGGACAAGCGGTACGACAAGAACACCGTGGTCCGCAACGTCAACCTGGATATCAAGGACCGCGAGTTTGTCGTGCTCGTCGGCCCCTCCGGGTGCGGCAAGTCCACCACGCTGCGCATGATCGCCGGCCTGGAAGAGGTGACCTCCGGCGAAATCCACATCGATGGAAAACGCGTGAACGACGTCCCGCCGAAGGACCGGGATATCGCCATGGTATTCCAGAACTACGCGCTGTATCCCCACATGACGGTTTATGAAAACATGGCCTTCGGGCTTAAGCTGCGCAAGTATCCCCGTTCCGAGATCGAGGCGCGGGTCAACGAGACCGCCGGCATCCTGGGGATCGGCCATCTCATGTCGCGCAAACCAAAGGCGCTCTCCGGCGGCGAACGGCAGCGCGTGGCGGTTGGCCGCGCCATCGTGCGGAAACCCAAGGTGTTTCTATTCGACGAACCGCTGTCCAACCTGGACGCCAAGTTGCGCGTGCAGATGCGGACGGAGATCAGCAAGCTGCACAACCGGCTCGACGCGACGATCGTCTACGTCACCCACGACCAGGTCGAAGCCATGACCATGGGCGACCGCATCGCCGTGATGAAAGACGGCGAGGTACAGCAGGTCGCCGCTCCCCTCGAACTTTACGAGAAACCTGCAAACCGGTTCGTCGCGGGCTTCATCGGCAGTCCGGGCATGAACTTCCTGGAGGGGAAGGTCGTTTTCGACAACGGTCACGCGGAGTTCGACGAAGGCGGTGTCCGGCTCCCCATACCCGACGGTATGCGGGACGCCCTGGCGCCCTGGCGGGACAGGGAGGTCACATTCGGCATCCGTCCGGAGGACATCACGTCCGTGGATACGAAAAAGGACTGGGAAGAAGCCCGCCGGATCATGGCAACGGTCGAGGTGGTAGAACCCATGGGAAGCGAGACCTACCTGTACATGACCACCGGCCGGTACCCCTTCATCGCCAGGGTGGACGCCTTCGTGGATCCGGGAATCAATACGGAACTGCCGCTTCTCGTGAACATGGCCAGGGCCCACTTCTTCTCCAGGGACGATGAAGCGGCGATCGTCTGACCGCGGGGCGCCGCCCGGCCCGGTTCACCCCGGGCCTCCCGTATGATCCTGCACCGGGCTTTCCCTTCCAACGGTCCGGACCCCCGATACCGTATGAGAAGCCGGCGTCAGCCCAGGTGGGCGCGTTTGGCGAGGAAGGTCAACAGGGCCTGGTCGAAGGGCGTGCCCGTATCCAGGCTGAGATAGTCCGCCGCGTTCTCCCGGCAGACACGGGTATATACTTCGTCCTGTTTTTCCAGGTCGCCCAGGTACGCTTCGCGGATCGCATGCGGGTGGGTATATACCTCTTCACCGGTCTCCATGTCGCGGAAGCGGGCGGGCTGCCGGAATGTAAAGTCCTTCTCGGCGGGATCAAGGAGGCGAAATACGATCACTTCATGCTTCCGATGGCGGAAATGCCGGATGCTGTCGACGATGTCCCCGGGTTCGTCGAACAGATCGGAAATGATGAGAATCAACCCGCGCCGCTTGATCCGTTCCGCCAGCGAGTGAAAGGTCGCCCGGCTTCGCGTTCCGGACCCTGGCGCCGCGGCGTGCAGCCGCTGCAGAATGACGTGCAGATGGTTGCGGACCGACCGCGGGGGCACGTATTGCCTTATCTGCTCGTCGTACAGCACCAGGCCCACCGAGTCCTGCTGGCTCAGCATGAGATAGGTGAGGGCGGCCGCCAGGTACCTGCCGTATTCCAGTTTGCTTATACCCGCGGATCCGAATTCCATCGACGCGCTGACGTCCAGGAAGATATAGGATTTCAGATTGGTTTCTTCTTCGTATTCCTTGATGTAATACCTGTCGGATTTGGCGAAGACCTTCCAGTCGATATGCTTGATCGGATCGCCCGGCATGTACTGCCTGTGTTCCGCGTATTCGACGCTGAACCCATGGTAGGGGCTGCTGTGCAGTCCGGCGATGAACCCTTCCACGACCAGTCGCGCCTTGAGGTCCAGCCGGGCGAGCCGGGACACGGTCATCGGATCGAGGTATTTGCGGTAATCGGGCGTATTCATGGTTATGGGCAGGCGTGAAGAGGGATCAGGAGCCTGTCGTTTCATCCATCAGTTGCGTGATGATGTCGTCGGCGGTGACCCCGTCCGCGTCGGCGTTGAAGTTGGTCACGATGCGGTGCCTGAGCACGGGCAGCGCCAGGGCGCGCACGTCTTCCGGAGTGGGCGTATAGTTTCCCATGAGCACCGCCCGGGCCTTCGCGCCGAGGATCAGGTACTGGGAGGCCCGGGGTCCGGCGCCCCAGCTGACCCGTTCGCGGATGAAAGGTGGCGCGTCCGGCTCGTTCGGGCGGGTCATGCGGGCCAGCGAAACGGCGTACTCGACGACGTGGTCCGCCACGGGCACTCTTCGGATCAGCTGTTGCAGTTTATTCACGTCGCCTCCCGTCAGGATATGTTCCGGCACGGCCTCCTGAACGCTCGTCGTACTCCGGGCGATTTCGATCTCTTCGGTGCGGGACGGATAATCCATGTAGATACTGAACATGAAACGGTCCAATTGCGCCTCGGGCAGGGGATAGGTTCCTTCCTGCTCGATGGGGTTCTGGGTCGCCAGGACGAAAAAGGGCTCGTCGAGTTTCATGGATTCTCCCGCGGCGGTCACTTCGTGTTCCTGCATCGCCTGCAAGAGGGCCGCCTGCGTCTTGGGCGGCGTGCGGTTGACCTCGTCCGCCAGAATCACGTTTGCGAAAATCGGCCCGCGGATAAACTTGAATTCCCGGTGGCCGGTCGACCGGTCCTCTTCCAGGATTTCCGTTCCCGTGATGTCGGACGGCATCAGGTCCGGCGTGAACTGAATGCGGCTGAACTTGAGATCGAGCGTCTTGGAAAGCGTGTTGATCAGGAGCGTCTTGGCCAGTCCCGGAACGCCGATCAGGAGTGCGTGGCCGTTTGCCAGGAGGACGGTCAGGAGCTGCTGTACCACTTCCTGCTGACCGATGATGACCTTGGATATTTCAGATCTTATGCGATCTCCCGCCTCCTGCAATTCCTCGACGATTTCCAGATCGCCGTGCCGCTGTTCGTCTGCCATTGATGTTTCCTTGGTGGTTAG
>JAPOOT010000047.1 GCA_026713285.1 Gemmatimonadota bacterium
CGGCCGATTCCCCCGCGCCCCAATGCCAGAAGCGTCCGACGAGCAGAAGCGGAACATCGAAGAAGGACTTGCGCACCTGGGTGCGCTGGACGGATAGTACCGGAAGGTCCGTGCACGACGTACCTTGCGAGAGGTCGGGCGCGCCAATAACAGCGCTGCGAGGACTGCAGAAATGGAGGACGCATCGCGTATGTCCGCATCGGAGAGCAAGTCGGCATCGGCCCCACGTCCCATCCGCATGAGCCCGGATCGCGTGACGCGGATCATGGACCTCGTCTTCACGCGCCTGGGCCTGGAACGCGACGAAAGAGAGGTGGTCGTCGAGCGGCTCATGGAGGCCTCCCTTTCCGGGTACCACTCCCACGGCGTGATGCGGATTACCATGTATACAGAGGGCATTCGCGCCGGCAATATGATCCCGGGCGCGAAACTGGACGTCCTGGGTGAAACCGTCTCCACGCTGCACCTGAACGCCAACAAGGGCATGGGACCCTGGACGGCCACCGAGGCCATGAAGCGCGCGGTGGGCAAGGCCGAGGCAACGGGTATAGGCTGCGTGAGCGTCGTGAACGCCAATGATGTCGCGCGACTGGGCGGATACGTGGAACAGCCGGCGAAAGACGGTTACATCGCCCTGCTCATGGCCAACGACGCCGGGGGCAATCCCTGCGTGGCGCCATGGGGCGCGACCTCGCCCCTGATGAGCACAAACCCCATGGCCGTCGGTATTCCCCGGAAAGGCGGCGACCCGATCCTCATCGATATCTCCACAGGGGTTTCTTCCGAGGGACGGGTCAAGATGCTGCGCAACCGGGACCAGGCCGTACCCGACGGCTGGCTGATTGACGGAGATGGACGGACCACGACGGATGCCGAGACCTACTTTTCAACGCCCAGGCAGGCGGCACTCCTGCCGCTGGGCAGCCTGATCGCGGGACACAAGGGGTTCGCGCTGAGCATACTGGTCGACGTGCTGACTGGTGGCCTGAGCGGCGCGGGCTGCAGCGGCCGGTCCCCGGACGACCTCGACGAGAATGCCCTGTTCATTCTCGTCATCGACCCCGACAAGTTTGTTTCCCGGTCCGCCTTATCCGCAGAAGTGGACCGGCTCGCCCAGCGCATCAAGGGCGCACGCAAGGCGCCTGGTGTCGACGAGATCCGTGTGCCTGGCGATGGAGCCCGCAGCGAACGGGAGCGGCAGCTGGAACAGGGTATTGAAATCGATCCGCCTGTCTGGTCCTCCATACAGGAAATCATGGACGAATTGGGGATTGATCAGGACGGCCTGTAAGGAAGGCATGTTAGGACAGCCTGTAATACGGCGTTCTGCTTCGCTGTACGGCCGAACATGCCACGCGGTCCAGCCGAACATGCCACGCGGTCCAACAAGCCAGGTTCGGAAAGTACTATTTCGTCCCTCATTCGATTCGATCGGATCCTGCGCCACGATCATCAATAACCGCTGTTCCCTATCTTGACCCCGATGTAACCGGTTATGCCCATGGTTCCGTATCCCAGGATTTCCTCGTACTCTGCATTGAGCAGATTGTCGATCCTTCCGAATAGGTGGATGTTCGGTGTGACCTTCCAATTGGCGGCCACATTCACGATCCCGCCGCTTTGCCTCGGCCGTCTCAACAACTGCTCATCCGACGCATGGTCCTTCGAATCGGTTAACGTATAGTAGGCACGCAGGGAAGTTCCCGCGGTCCCCACCTACCGTCCGTTCAACTCCAACCCCCTGCTTGTGGCCTTGAACACGTTCTTGTA
>JAPOOT010000046.1 GCA_026713285.1 Gemmatimonadota bacterium
GCGTTGTGGCCACTGGTGCAATTCATCGTACCCCACCGCCAATGGCGTCGAAACGGCGCCATCGATCTCCAGCCGTTCGCTTTCGACATCGATTTTCGGAGGGAAGGAGACGATGGCTACCGCGAAGAACCTGCGCAGGGGTGTCAGCCCTTCCTCGTCCTTTTGAACGGGCACGAAAAGGGGACCGGCTAAGGACTGAAACGCGGGAAGTATGGATCCTCCGACTACGAGTCCGGCCGCGAGGGTTTCCAGGAAATGACGCCGGTCCATGAACGGGTCCTGTCGGGATCGGAATGGGTCGGGTCCCAATGGGTAAGCGTGTAATGACAGCTGGTTCGGATACTGGATCGCCGCGGATACGATCTCCGCGCCTGACATTAGCTTACAAACGTGTAGTGCGTATGTCAAGGCATTTGGAGGTGCAACAAGGGGAATGGAGCGGTGTGAGCGACGCCGTCGCGCATCGGGGTTTGATAATTGAACGGCCAGGGATTAGAATACCAGAGAGGATTGGAACACAGGGCGGAATGCGTGTGTGTCCACGCGAAACCAAACAAGGAAGGATGGTGATATGTCGCTCGAGAACAAGACGGTCGTCATTACCGGCGCGGCCATGGGCATCGGACGGGCCGCGGCGATCTCCTGTGCGGAGGCCGGAGGGCGCACCGTCCTCGCCGATATCGATGAAACCAGGTTGAAAGAGACCTTTGGCGAGATACACGCCGCCGGAGGCGAATCCTCCTGTCAGGTGGTGGACGTTTCGGATGCCCGGCAGGTCGAAGATTTGATGGCTGGGGCGGTCGAGGACTTCGGACGAATCGATGCGCTCATCAACTGCGCTGGCATACTCGAGGGCGCCTGCGTTCCCGTGGACGAACTCGACGAGACCGTATGGCAGCGCGTGATGGACGTTAACCTGAAAGGCTCCTTTCTTACGTGCAAGTACGCGGCGCCGGTGATGAAGGAACAGAAAAAGGGCGTGATCGTTCTATTGTCCTCCGGGGCCGGAGTCCGGGGAGGCAGTTCATCGGTGGCCTACGGGACCAGCAAGGGCGCCGTGCACGGGCAGGCGGTCGTCCTGGAAAGCCAACTGGCGTCCTTCGGCATACGTGTACACGCGGTCTGTCCAGGGGGGATCGCCACGCCAATGAAGCTGAGAAACATCGCCCAGGCGGCCGAATCCCGGGGCGATTCGGTGGAAGAAGCGCTGAAGCAGGCGGAAGAATACCTGGGCGACCCCGAGGGCGTGGGCAGGATCCTGGCATTCCTCGTATCCGACCACGCGGATCACCTGCGCCAGACCGTCTTCACGCGGTGAGCGCGGATCACGCGGATCACGCGGATCACGCGGATCACCTGCGCCAGACCGTCTTCTCGCGGTGAGCGCGTACCGATGCGTCGACTTACGGGTCTGCCAGAGGGCCGTCGAAGGGCCGCTGGAGGAAGATGAAGGATTCGAATTACGGGGCCGGTTCCACGGACGCGAATGCATAGCACACCTCGTGGCGGTATGCCTCACGTGGATTCAGCACAACCGAAGGCCATCCCGGTGCGCCCTGGTGATTGATCGCGTCGGGAAAGGCCTGCGTTTCCAGGCAGAAGGCGTGGTGCCTGCCATAGACCGCGCCGCCTTTACCCGAAAGGGCGCCGGACAGATGGTTTCCCGTGTAGAACTGCACGCCCGCCTGGTTGGTCGTCACTTCCATCGTGAGGCCGGACCGGCGGGAAGCCGCACGGGCAGCCGGCCTGGTCTTTCCGCCGGCATTGCGCAGCACGAAGTTATGGTCGTATCCGACAGGATCTCCGGTGTTCCGCGGACCGGGCGAAGCAGTGCCGTCCATCTCCGCGGCGATTGTTCTGGGTCGGGTGAAGTCGAAGGGCGTCCCGGCGACCTCCCTGATTTCGCCCGTGGGAATAAGGTGGCGGTCGACGGGCGTGTAGGCGTCGGCGAACAGCGTTACCTCGTGGTCCAGTACAGGTCCGGACTGGTGGCCGCTCAGGTTCCAGTAAGCGTGATTGGTCAGGTTCACCACCGTGGGCCGGTCGGTACGCGCCTCCATCGAAATCCGCAGCTCGTCGTCGCGGGTCAGGGTATAGGTAACGGTCGTCTCCACGGTACCCGGGTACCCTTCTTCACCCTCGGCGCTCGTGTAAGCAAGTACGACGGAAGTTCCATCTTCGCCCTGACCGAAGTCTACCGGTTCCCAGACCTGCTTGTCGAATCCACCGGGCCCCCCGTGGATGTGATTGGGACCGGCCCTGTCGTTGATCGCCAGGCTGTATGCCTTTCCCCCAAGCGTAAACCTTCCGCCGGCGATCCGATTGGCGCAACGGCCCACCGTGGCGCCGAAGAAGGGGTGTTCGCCCAGGTATTCCTCTAAGGTATCGAAACCCAGCACGACGTCCACGAGGTTCCCGGCGGCGTCAGGGATCTCCATGGACTGGAGTATCGCTCCGTAGTTCGTTACATGCGCGGCCGCGCCGCTCGCACTGTTCAACGTGTATAAAAAGACGGACCGGGAACGGTAAGCGCCCCAGACTGTTTCTTCCACTGCACCCATAGCGCTGGCCTCCTCAAACCGAAAATAACCGGTAAATAACGATCCATCAACATATTGCGCGCGAAGGTGCGGACCCTTCGCGATCCGGTTCCAGTCCATTGTCTCGAGATTGGCACCATCGCGCCGACTGTAAAGAGTACATGTCGACGGATCACTTGCCCCATGAATTTCGATCGTACCTGCGAATCCCGCCGGGATTTCGTGGACAAGATCGGAGCATGTACGTTCCGCGCCAGGTGCGTTCCGTGTATAGAACAGGACAATCAGGAAACGAATGCCATCGACGGACGAAGTTCAATTGGCGGAAAAGACCCGAACGGCGGAACATCATCCGGCCCGCGGCTCAGCCGTTGGTCCGGCCCAGTTCGTTCCGGGAGAAGTGCCTCTGCGGGAACAGAAGGGCCGCGGTCTCGCGGTATTCCGGTGTCCAGGTGAATTCTCCATGCCCGAAATCGAGTCTCGTCCGGGCACGGCCGTACTGTGCGATCCGAAGGAAGGCCAGGACATGCCGGGTGAACCCGATCGCCTGGTCCTCAAATTGTCGTCCAGGCGCGCGGCCCATATGAACAGCCTGGTAAACCTGCTCGTCCTTCCGGCGTACAGGCGATACATACCCCTGTATCTGTTCGCGTCCTGGGATCTTCAGGATCTGGATACCGGTTCGGTCGGCATGCCGGATAAGGATGAGATCGAAGATGCGATGTCACCTCTCCTGAGAGAACAGTTGCGGTTTCTCCTGGCTTGCACCTGTGCCGTGTTTCCGACTCCCGATGCGGTTCATTCATCGGAAGAACCCTGGTTGACGCCCGTCGAGAGGAAGATGCACGAGGGGCTTGCCCGGGCCGGCCTGTCCCACAAGCTACATGCCCCGTTCGGATCGTGTTTCGTCGACTTGCTTGTTGACGACGCACGCGGCAGTTACGTGGCCGTGGAGGTCGACGGCAGGGAGTTTGTCCGCGATGGCCGCAGCAAGTGGGACCAGGAACTGACTCGAACACATAACATACGGGATGTGATCCGGTTCAATGGGAGCGAGGTCGTGCACGATCTCGACGGATGTATAGACCGGGTCCGTTCGAATCTGGCCGGCAACGGCCGTGGCCGCGGAACCGTGCTTCCGATGCCTGAACCGAACCCCGGTCTGGCCGGGGAACAGGCCAGGTGTCTGGATCCTCGCGCCGGCGTGGTGCTCACCCTGGCGCCCGCGGGCTCGGGAAAGACGCGGGTGCTGACCCGGCGGGTGGTGGAAGCCGTGCGGGGCGGCGTCCGCCCCGGCCGGATTCTCTGCGTGGTTTTCAACAAGGCGGCGAGCGAGGTGATGTCCGAGCGGATACACGGGGATGCCGGACTGCCGGACGTGCATATCCGGACGCTGCACAGCCTGGGGTTCGAGATCTGCAGACAGGCGCCGGAGAGTCCCTACGCGGGCTATGGCGTCGTTACGGAACAATCGCTGCCAGGCGGGTTGACGGATCTATACAGAAAAGCGCTGAAGGAGGATTTCAGGCGGCACTTCCCGGCCATCCCCTATCCCTTTCCGGAGCATCTCGTCACTGCGTACGAGGAAGCGGTCTCCCGGTACCGGAGAACGTTGATGCCCATCGATGAATATGGCGCGTGCGAGGGAACTGAGAGTTTTGATAGGCGCCAGGTCCTCAGAATGCGCGAAGAAGTGGAACGCCGCATGAGCGAGAAGGCCCTGATGACCTTCGACGAGCAGTTATTCCGCGCCGTGGAAATCCTGCTTTCAGATCCCCGGGCGCGAACCGTATATCAGCATCGCTTCGATTCGGTCCTGGTGGACGAGGTTCAGGATCTGACCCCCGTGCAGTTCCTGATGCTGAGACTGCTCTCCCTGCCGCTGAACAACCTGTTCGCCGTGGGCGATGACGACCAGATGATCAATACCTTCACCGGCGCGGACCCGGAGAATATCCGTTCGTTTCAGCGGTGGTATCCCGGCGCCGCGATCCACACCCTGGGGGCGAATTACCGATGCGGTCCGGAAATCGTAACCCGATCCGCCAGCGTCATTTCCCATAACGCGAACCGTTTCGACAAGCCAATCCGTCCGGTACAGGTCGGTTCGGACAGAAACACAATCCGGATCCACAAATGCCCGTCGTTGGAAGCCGAAACGGATGCCGTGGTGCGCACGATACGCCGGTGGAGCAAGCTGGGGTACGCCTTCAGGGACATGGCCGTCCTGGTCCGCGTCCAGTCCATCGCGCCGCCCCTTCAATCCGCGCTAAAGGAAGCGGACCTGCCCTTCCACCCGCTCGATGAAGGCGCTCTGTACCAGACCCACGTGGGAAGGACCGTGGGGGCCTATGTCGACGTCGTCGCCCACGGTGAAAAGGCCGATCCCCTTTCATACGCGATCAGCCTGTCCTTCCCTTCCCGGCAGCTCTCCAATGCCCGACTGCGCGAAGCGGCGGCGCTAGGTCCCCGTTTCCTCGCGCAGAAGGACAGTCTTCCGGGCGACGCGAACGACAAACTCGATGAATACCGTGGATGCATCGAAAGCCTGCGCGTAGTATACGGGGCCCCGGGCGTGCTTCCTGTCGACTTCCTCGATACGTTGATGGATCAGTCGGGGCTCGCCACCTACTACTTGCAAAGGGACGAGACGAGCAGGCAGCGGATGACGGCTTCTGGTGAGGAGTCGATCGGCATGATAAGGCAGATGGCCGCAAGATATCCGACTACGGACTCGTTCGTTGGCGCTTATCTCAGGTCGATGGCTTCCGGTGCGGACGCGGATCCTGAAGAATACGACCGCTATGGCGCATCGCAGGCGGAAAGGGGTGAACAAAGCGCATATCGCGGAGATACGGCCCGAGATAGTGCGCAACCGGAATCAACGGTCGATGGCCACGCACATGATGGAGGAACGGCAGGCGACGGCGAGCAGCCTGCGGCAAACCACAGCGACGTATCGCCTGCCGAAGACCGGATTACAGTCACGACGATTCACCGGAGCAAGGGAGACGAATTCAAGGGAGTCATCCTCTTCCACGTGGTCGAGGACATACTGCCCCACCGTCGCATGACGGGTTCAGAAGAGCAGATCGAGGAGGAGCGGCGCGTTTTCTACGTCGCCCTGACACGGGCCGAAGAAAGGCTCTGCATTACAACACAGCGGAAGCGGCCTTCCCGTTTCCTGTCGGAGATGGAACCTGCAAGCGGAGTAGACTGGCTGAAGCGCGTCCGTGACAGGCTGACATTGCGTTCCTGATCGGCTCGGTTGTACGGTCCATCCTGGATCGCGCCCGTCCCGGCTCGGTCGCGCCGTCCGTCCTGGACCGTTGCCGCCACATGCTATCTTGACCCGCCCGTGGCGTCCACCGGCCAGGATTCGAGTCCGTCCTGGATCGTTGCCGCCGCATGCTACCTTGACCCGCCCGCGGCGTCCACCGGCCAGAATTCGAGTCCGTCCGGCGTCAACACCACATAGGACCTCGCCAGGTTCGCCACCGGACAGCTGTGTACCGGCACTACGCGGATTTTCGACCCGATGGGCAGGTCGAAACCGTTTCGCCTGATCATGCCGTGCTCTTCGGAGACTTTTTCTACGATCAACACGCAGTCGGTTTCAAGGAAGCCGCTTTCCGGGTAGGCGAGGCCGAAACCCTGGTCCCCTGTCATGCCGTGTACCCCCGTGTCCGACGTCAGGGTCTTCGAACCGGCATCCGTTACGAAGTAGCCTTCGTTCCTGCTGATTATTGTGGCCAGCACAGAGAGGGCAACGTCGGATATCCGGGCAACACCGGCACGCACCGGGAGCAGATCAAGAAAGACGTAGTTCCCCGGCCTGATTTCCGTAACGCCTTCGAAGGACTCCGTAGCCAGCACGGCCGGCGTGGCGCCTACAGACACCTCCCGAACCGGCAGGCCGTCCGCACGTAGCGCGTCGCGCACCGCGACCATGGTCCGCCGTTCCTCTTCCGCTACGCGCGCGGCCTCTTTCCTGGATTTTGAACCGTACGCGTGGCCCGCGTGGGACAGGATGCCACGGAAATCAAGATACGCGTGATCATGAATCATCCCTGCCAGTTCGACGACTCGCGGGTCC
>JAPOOT010000066.1 GCA_026713285.1 Gemmatimonadota bacterium
GGCGTCGCCATGGGTCTTGCTTCTCCAAAGTTACAGCATGAGCGGGTTCGGCTTGTCTGCGTCGATCTCCAGGTCGGCCATTGCCTGTTTCAACTTTGACGCAGGCAACTTTCCGTCGCGCATCAGTCCATAGAGCGCCGATAGCGTGATGTAACGGGCGTCCACCTCGAAGAAATCCCGCAGGGCCCCGCGGCTGTCGCTGCGACCGAAGCCGTCGGCCCCGAGCGTGATCAGATGGCCCGGGAACCACGCGGACACGGTGTCCGGAAGCGCCTTCACGTAGTCGCAGGCCGCCACGTAGGGACCCGGCACATCGGCTACGCAGGCGGTCACGTAGGGTACGCGCGGCGTTTCCTCGGGATGCATGATATTCCATCGCTCCACGTCCACCGCTTCGTTGTGCAGGGCCTTGTAACTGGTGATGCTCCAGACGTCCGCGGCCACGCCGTACTGTTCTTCCAGGATTCGGCCGGCTTTGAGTACCTCGTTCAGAATGGCGCCGCTGCCGAAGAGCTGGACGCGCAGGTCGCCTTCCTGTTTCTCAGATTTGCGGAACAGGTACATTCCCTTCAGGATGCCCTCCCGGGTGGCTTCGGGGTCACCGGGCATGGGCGGCATGGCGTAGTTCTCGTTGTGCACGGTCAGGTAGTAGAACACGTCATCCTGCGCTTCGTACATGCGCCGGATGCCTTCTTCGATGATCACCGCCAGTTCATACCCGTAGGCCGGATCGTAGGCCAGCAGGTTCGGCACCGGGTAGGCCAGCAGGTGGCTGTTTCCGTCCTGGTGCTGAAGCCCCTCGCCCGCCAGCGTGGTGCGGCCGGACGTGGCGCCGACGAGGAAACCCTTGCAGCGCATGTCGCCCGCGGACCAGACCAGGTCGCCGACGCGCTGCAGCCCGAACATGGAATAGTAGATGAAGAAGGGGATGGTGTTGATGTCGTAGGTGGCGTAGGCCGTTCCGGCAGCGATGAAGGACGACATGGCGCCGGCTTCCGAGATGCCCTCTTCCAGCAACTGGCCGTCCTTCGACTCGCGGTAGTACAGGAGGGTTTCGCTGTCCACCGGGTCGTAGAGCTGTCCCACCGGGGAGTAGATGCCGGACTGCCGGAACAGGGCCTCCATGCCGAAGGTCCTCGCCTCGTCGGGCACGATGGGCACGATAAGGTTGCCGATCTCCTTGTCCCGCATCAGGTCCGACAGGATATTGACGAAGGCCATGGTCGTCGACACCTGCCGGTCGGTCCCCTCGTAGTACTTGCTGTACTTGTCCTGTTTCGGCACGCGCAGCGGCGTGAAGGTCGTTCTCCGTGACGGCACGTAGCCCCCGAGTTCCCTGCGCCGTTCGTGCAGGTACCGAATCTCCTCGCTGTCCTCGGGCGGCTTGTAGAAGGGCACTTCGGCTACGTCTTCGTCGGAAATCGGGATCCGGAAACGGTCCCGGAAGGCCAGCAGGTCACTGTCTTCCATCTTCTTGATCTGGTGCGTGGCATTGGCTCCCTGCCCGCTGTCGCCCAGTCCGTATCCCTTGATCGTCTTCATCAGGATGACCGTCGGCGCGCCTTCGGTTTCCACGGCCGCCTTGTAGGCATGGTAGACTTTGAGCGGGTCGTGGCCCCCTCGCCGCAGGTGCTGCAGCTGGGAATCGGAGAGATGCTCCACCATCTTCTTGAGATCGGGATGGACGCCGAAGAACCTGTTCCGGATATACTCGCCCGATGCCATGCTGTACTTCTGGTACTGGCCGTCCACCGTCTCGTGCATGCGGTTCACGAGGAGTCCGTCGCCGTCTTTCTCCAGGAGGGGATCCCAGTCGCTGCCCCAGATGCACTTGATCACGTTCCATCCCGCGCCGCGGAAGATGGCTTCCAGTTCCTGGATGATCTTGTGATTGCCCCGGACCGGACCGTCGAGCCGCTGCAGGTTGCAGTTGATGACGAAGACCAGGTTGTCGAGCTGTTCCAGGACCGGCACGGTGATGGCGCCGAGGGACTCGGGTTCGTCCATCTCCCCGTCGCCCATCATGACCCAGACCTTGGAATCGCTCGGTTTCTTGATCCCCCGGTTCTCCAGGTATTTCATGAAACGGGCCTGGTAGATTCCGGTGATGGCGCCGAGGCCCATGGAAACCGTGGGGAATTCCCAGAAGTCCGGCATCAGCCAGGGATGGGGATAAGAGGACAGGCCGGGCGGGTTCACCTCGTGTCGGAAGTTCTTGAGCTGGTCTTCGGAGATGCGGCCTTCCAGGTAGGCCCGCGCGTAGATACCCGGCGCGGCGTGGCCCTGGACGAAAAGCAGGTCGCCCTCGTGGCTCCCGTTACGGTTGCGGAAGAAGTGGTTGAATCCCACCTCGTAGAGCGTCGCGGAAGACGCGAAGGTGGAGATGTGACCGCCGATGGAACCATCGGCCCGGTTGGCCCGTACCACCATGGCCAGCGCGTTCCAGCGCACGATGTTCTTGATGCGCCGTTCCAGGTCGCGGTCGCCGGGATAGGGGTCCTGCAGTTCTACGGGGATTGAGTTTACATAGGGCGTATTGGCTGAGAAAGGAAGGCGCACGCCCGATTCGGCGGCGCGGGACTCCAGCGCCGCGAGAATGCGGCGGGTCCGCTCCGGGTCGCCCTGCGAAATGACGTACTCGATCGATTCGAGCCACTCGTGGAGTTCCAGCGATGCTACATCGGGTTCCACGTCCGTTGTCATCAAACTTCCCCTGGGTGCATCACGATCGGGCTTTCGCCCTTTATCCATTAGAAAATAACGACTCAAAATAGGTGCGTGGCGCCCCTTCTGTCAATCATTATATTCATATGTGTATGCGCCCGGGATACCCTTCAAAACGCACGCCGGCATAATGAAAAAACCGGTATCAGCACGGGAGGACGGCATGAGATTCGATGGTCGCCAGGCATGGCACGGCATATTCACCATACCTCAGACGCCCTTTAACGACGATGGCGTGCTGGATGAAGACGGGCTGCGCAGGCAGATCGATTTCTGCGTGGATACAGGCACCCACGGTATCGTTTATCCCGTCATGGTGAGCGAGTTCTGGCTGCTCTCGGACGACGAGCGGAAAAGGGTCGTGGACGTGGCGGTGGAGCAGGTGGACGGGCGCATTCCGATGATCGCGGGCGTGGCCGGGGTGAGTACCGAGGTCGCGGTGATGTTCAGCCGGCACGCCCGGCAGGCCGGCGCCGACGGCGCCATCGCCCTGCCCCCCTATGTGCTCAAGCCGGACCTGGACGGGTTGGTCGACTACTACCGGCAGGTCGCGGAAGCCATGGGGAAACCCGTTTTCATCCAGAACTTCGATCCGCCCCTCGGATCCAGCCTCTCACCGGGGTACATCCGGGAGTTGCTGCTGGATATCCCGCACGTAAAGTACATCAAAGAGGAGATGATGCCCGGCGGACATTCGGTGACGGCGCTGTTGGAGACCTGCGGGGATGAGCTGCACGGGGTGTTCACCGGGTTCGGCGGGCGCTGGTTCATCGACGAGCTCAACCGCGGCGTGAGCGGCACGATGCCGGCCTGCGAGTTCACCGACGTGCTGGTCCGTCTGTACGAGCGCTTCCGGGCAGGCGACGTGGAAGGAGCGCGGGAGATCTATACCCGGCTGCTGCCCCTCATCAATATCGAAAGCCTGCACGGGGTGATCTTCTGCAAAGAGATCCTGAAGCGCCGCGGCCTGATCGCGTCTACGTATACGCGGGCGCCGGGGAAGCTTGACCGGCACGATCTCGCCGAGATCGACCGGCTTATACGGGACGTAGAGCCATTGTATATACGCTAATCGGTCCTGCGCCCGTGCCTCCTACGTCCATTCGTGCAACGCATGCCCCTGGCCGGGGAACCAGATCCAGTCCACGAGGAACCCAAGGAAAATCCCCGTACTGTACCCCACGAGGACGCCCCAGGCAAAGGGCTGGGCCCGGCGGTAGGCGGTCACCCCGCCGCCGCGCAGCAAGAGCATTTTGATCAGCCAGGCCATGAACAGCGAGAACATGAGCAGGCGGGTCACGTCGGCGAAGGCCACGGTGAAACCGACCGGCGCCAGGGGCCAGCCGGGAAACCGGTGGGACAGGGCCGTCATGACCAGCATGAGGACGCCGCCAAGGACCATGAACAGGAACTCGGGCGGCTGCATCTGATCGGCGTTGCGTATCCACCGGACGATGTCGTCGTAATACGACTCGTTGATGCCTCCGAAGGCGTCGCGCGTACCGAAGTTGTAGGCGCCGACGGTCGTATTCCCGATGTAGATCGTGTAGAGGACGGACGTCAGCATGCTGATCACGAAGGTGACGATCATGAGGACGAGGATCCCCCGCTTGTCCTGCCGCAGGTCGGACATCGCCTTGTCGGACTGGGCAATGGTGCCGATTCCCATGCCGCGCCAGTTTCGGGCATAGGCCGATCCCAGGCCGAGGGTGGTCAGGCTCTGCGGTTCGATGTTACCGGACCCCAGGGTCAGAATGGTGAAATGGTGGGCGTTGACCGGCAGATCCAGGAAGGCCAGGCCCGTCTGGGCGATGATCCGCGCCGTGCCCAGGTAGAGCACGAAGAGAAACAGCAGGAACACGGGCAGCACCTGCCAGGAAAGCCCCGAACCCACGAGCCAGGCGATCAGATATACCACGCTGCCCGCCAGTCCGAGTACGGCCACGCGGTAGGACATCAACTCCGTCGACGGTTGCCCGCCGCCGCGCAGGGCCTGCCGGAAGACGTCGGCGATCTGATCCCGGGCCGTCCACAGGTGCCAGAACACGAAGACGATGAACCCGCCGAAGAACTGGGCCTTGACCACGGCGTTCGCTCCAACAGGACTGCCTGAGTACTGGAGTCCGATACTGTCGAGCGCGCCGCCCTCAAGTACGCCGCAAAGGGCGAAGAACCACAGGCTGAAGGTGATCTCGATGGGGGCGAGGAAGGCGAAGCAAAGGGCATAGATGTTGATGCTGATCTTGATGGCGGCGATGCCCTCCAGCGCGGTGAAGTTGGTATGGTAGAGCGCACCGATGGGTATAGGAGGAATCGAACCCCAGAACGCGATAATGTTCCATATCATCAGGGCCAGCGTCGCGCCGAAGCCCACCTGGAACAAGCGGTCGTACACGAAGCCCGGGAAGGTCCGCTCGGTCCGCTCGTCGTGGCGAATCAGGTCGACGGCCATACGCACCAGCGGAAAGGCCAGCCTTTCATGGGACACCCACGTCCTCCGCATGATGGTGGAAATGCAGGCGCCCATGAAGAAGAGCACCACGAAGAAGGTCAGCCACCAGAAGAGGGGCGGGAGCCAGGGCCCCCAGATGACGTCGCCGGCCCCTTCCGGGATCCCTTCGTAGAACCAGACCAGCGTGTTACCCTGGCCGCTCACCAGCAGCCAGTCCGGCAGGTAGTCGAAGAACGTGGCCGCCCACTGGTTCTCCGGCCGCGCGAAATAGTAGGGCGTGGCGATAACCCCCATGAGATAGGCGACCATGACCTTGCCCGGCACCAGGGACGAGACGAACATCATGACGAATACCAGGGCCATTTCGCTCCCGTTCAGCACCCAGGACGGCCTCCAGGTGCGCAGCGCGGGGTTTACAATGAGCAGGAGGAAGAAGAAGGGGATCAGGACCGCGATGGGCAGGTGGGACATCGTCATGCGGGAGGACTGCACGAGGAAGGAGCCGAAGGGGACCCAGATGTTGATCAGGACGGCCAGTGCGAGACCCAGGACTATGGCGCGGCGGGATATGCCGCGGGATAGGGGTATGTGAAAGTCAGACATAACAATCATGTTAATGACTTAGATCATATCGGCAAAGCACCTTTAAATTCGACTATTTCTTAAATCTATCTGTTGATCGAAATCCGCCTTCCAGCGGAACCCCGTCTACCTCGCCGCTTCAGCACTTCAAGAAACTCTTCTAACGAACGCTTGCCGTAACCAATGGTCCTAATCGGAATTATGTGCGTCGTGTGGTGATTGTCAATTTGCGCCGTACCCCGCGAAGAATTCGCCATCCTGTATCATGGCCTGTGTATTTTAATTACTATGATTTCGCTTGTTTTTAGTCAATGATAGTCATAGTATCCTTGATTAGCAACTCAGTTATCCAGGAGGAGTTGATGTGCGCGAAATACATGCTGAACAACCGCTCAGAGTCGCTACTGTACGTGATCTGGTCGCAAGGTGGGTCGAGTCGCGTTCGGTCGCAGTCAATTTAGGATTGCCGGAATGGGACGACCGCTTAAATCGATGGCGTGTCCCATTGGTCTCGGAACAAAATGGATCCGAACCCATTGGTGAGGTGCAGGTCAGTTCCAGTGGGGATATAGCGGGCAGTACCGATCTTGATCTGTGCTTGCAGAGAGAGCGTCTTTCTACATCAACAGAGCCCAAGACACATTCGAGTTACAAAGGCATATCGTTCACGCCGATTCCTTCCAAGGTTATATTGGGCGACGCTCGTACAGTCTTGGTTGATTTTCCGCCAAACACCGCTCAGTTGGTCTTTACTTCACCTCCCTACTTCAACGCAAAACCAGAATCGCACGAAAGCTTAAACTACGAACACTACCTTGATTTTCTCAGGGATGTCTTTAAAAAATGCCACGCCATCTTATCTGAAGGCAGGTTTCTTGTCGTTAACACCAGTCCCGTACTTATGAGAAGAACCTCACGGGCGTCTTCAAGCAAAAGACTACCCATTCCCTATGACCTCCATCCGATTTTACGAGATATCGGCTTTGATTTTATCGATGACATTATTTGGGAGAAACCTGAAGGGGCAGGTTGGAACCTGGGGAGAGGTCGTAGATTCGCGGCAGATAGACAACCTCTTCAATATAAAGCGGTCAGTGTTACAGAAAATGTCATGGTCTACAGAAAGAAGACAGACAAGCTGATTGACTGGAACATAAGAAACCATCCTTTTCCAGAGGCAGTAAAGGCATCAAAGATTAAAGATGGATATGAACGTACTAATGTCTGGAAATTGCATCCCGCGTCTCATAAACTACATCCTGCCGTGTTTCCGGACGCGCTGGCAGAACGAGTTATACGATATTATTCGTTCGAGGGAGACTTGGTGCTGGATCCTTTTGCGGGTACAGGCACAACAGGGCGCGTTGCCGGAGGATTAGGTCGCCGTTTTCTGATGATCGAAAATTCGTCCAAGTATTTTGAAATCCAAGCCAGTGATTCCACCCTGATGCAATTTAAACCAGATTTATATGATTTTCAATATGACGGTGTGGCGCCTGAATGAACAACAGACTCCCGGCCGATCAAATCCAGGTACTCGACCCATTTTCGCCAGAAGGAATACGGGAAGCAGTCGCGAGGATTCTTGAGGGTCATAACTATCGGCTGTTTTTTGAGGATGTTACCAAGCGTCGTCTGATTGCCGCATATCGAGAGTTGTCCAAGTTCAAGTTGGAAGATCAGACTGACGATGAAAAATGGAAGGAAGCGATAATTGAAGAGATTACAAGCGGAGATGACAAAAACCTGAAATACTGGTTGTTGGGGTTGACAAAGAAGACCGCTCAAAATCTGGGTGTGAAAAAAGCGGAGTATCCATCTCTATTCGACAGAATGATTCATGAAATCCAGTCTCAGAGCGAGAATTTGGGTATAAGAGACAGTGCTTTGCTTATCTGGGCTGGAGCCGCTACTCTGACAGTGCGCGGGTCACAGAAGGCGAAAGTTGGAAAACTTCTGGAAAA
>JAPOOT010000045.1 GCA_026713285.1 Gemmatimonadota bacterium
CGACCTGCCCATGCTCTTCAACGCGGGCCTGGGGGTGATCATGGAAAACGCCCCGGACGCAGTCAAGGAAGCGGGCCGGGCGCAAGGTCTGGTCATTGCCCCGCCGAACCACGAGAACGGCTTTGCGTGGGCGGTACGTCGATACGCGTTAAACAACGACCGTTGAGCGGGGCCGCCGAGCTGCGACCGTTGAACAGCGACCATTGAGCAGCGGCTGATGAGCGGGACGCGTCGATACGTGCAATAACGGCGGACGGTGGCCGGCATACCGGACGGTGGCCGGCGTACCGGACGGTGGCCGGCATACCGGACTGTGCCCGCGGCTATAACGGAACTCCTCCCCATGACCACTTCCCTTCTTGATCATCTAAGATCTTCCCTGCTGGTGGCTGATGGCGCAAGCGGAACCATGCTGTACGCCCGCGGCGTTCCGATAGAGGTCTGTTTCGACGAGATCAACCAGAGCCGACCCGACCTGATCCGGCGTATCCACGAGGAATACGTGGATGCGGGAGCCGGTCTGATCGAGGCCAACACGTTCGGGGCCAATGCCCTGTCCCTTTCCAAGTACAACCTGGAGGACCAGGCGGAATCACTGAACGCCCGCGGCGTCGAGATCGCCCGGGCGGCGGCGAGATCCCGGGCCTACGTGGCGGGGGCCGTCGGGCCGGCCCGCGGACTTCCCCACCTGGAATACACCGAAGTGGACTACGACAGGGTCTACCGTGAACAGATATCGGCCCTGGCCGGCGGCGGGGCGGACGCGATCATCCTGGAGACCTTCCTCCGGCTCGATGAACTGACCGGGGCGCTGGCGGTCTGCCGCGATGTCTGCGACCTCCCCGTGATCTGCCAACTCGCGGTGGACCAATCGGGACAGACCGATGACGGGTACGGCGTCGCGAATGCCTTCGATCAACTGCGCGCGGCCGGCGCCGACGTGGTCGGGGTGAACTGCCGGAGCGGCCCCAAGGGCCTGCTGGACGCGCTCGCGCCGGTTCCCCTTGAGGATGGGATCATCCTCTCGGCCTTCCCCAACGCCGGCTCCCCTGTTTACGTGGACGGACGATTCATCTACGAGGCGACGCCCGAATATTTCGCTACGAGCGCGCTCCGGCTGCGCGACCAGGGCGTGCGCCTGATCGGCGGGGGCTGCGGGACCATGCCCGATCACGTCCGGGCCATGGCCCAGGCGCTCGAAGGCAGGGAGATCGTCACGCGAAAGAAGGTCGTCCCGGTGGCAGTCCGAGCTCCGGCAAGCAAGGCAAGCACGGCCAGCACGGCTCCCTCTGGCCATCCTGCCCGCCCTGCCCGCCCTGGCCGCCCTGGCCATCCTGGCCGCCCTGGCCGCCCTGGCCGCTCAGCCCTCCCTGGCCGACCGCCAGGCAAACCCCCGGCGGCCGAACCGTCGATCGTGCACCTGGTCCGCAAGCGGGTGACCGTCATCGTCGAGCTCGACCCGCCCCGGGACCTGGACCACGAACCCATCGTACGGGGCGCCAGGGCCCTGAAGGCTGCGGGCGCCGACGCCCTGACTATGGCCGACAATTCCCTCGCCGTCACGCGGATCAGCAACATGGCCGTGGGGCAGATCGTCAAGGAGGAAGCGGGCATCCGGCCGCTGTTGCACATCACCTGCCGCGACAGGAACCTGGCCAGCCTGCAGTCCCAGGTGCTCGGCCTGCATGCCCTGGGTATCGACCACGTCCTCGCCGTGACTGGCGACCCCGTCAAATTCGGCGATCAGCCGGGAGCCAGCAACGTCTACGACGTTTCCTCATTCGAACTGATCAGGCTTATCAAGCAAATGAACGAGGGCGTGGGATTCTCGGGCCGGCCCTTGAACGGCAAAACCAGTTTCACCGTCGCGGCGGCCTTCGACCCCAACGGTCCCAATCTGGACAGAAGGATCAGGAGGCTGGAACGGAAAGTCGAGGCCGGCGCCGACTTGATCATGACGCAGCCACTCTTCGACCGCCGGCAGGCCAGGGCGCTTTACGAAGCAACCCGCGATGCCGGCGTCCCCATACTGCCGGGCGTCATGCCCCTGGTCAGCGAAGGAAACACGGAATTCCTCCACAACGAGGTACCCGGATTCGTGGTAACCGACGACGTCCGCGCGCGCATGGCCCGCACGGGCCGGGGTAGAAAAGCCCGGCGGGAGGGCATCGCAATTGCCAGGGAGATCATCGAGTCCGTCCTGACCTACTTCAACGGTCTATACCTGATCACGCCCTTCAACCGTTACCCCATGACCGTGGAGCTGACGGAATTCGCCCTGCAGGGCGTTGAACGCACCGGATCCCGATAGCCAGCCAGCGCTGCCCGGACACCGCCGCGGTCAGGACACGGGCGAGTCCGGCAACCTGCGCGGTCGGAAGTCCGACGGTCAGGAATGTGACCGAATCAGGAAGCCGGCCGGTTGCGGTAGTACAGGTAGGATACGGCGATGAGGATTGTGCTCAGGACGAGGAAGCCGGCGATGCGATACAGCGTGTCCAGCATCATGAGGTCGAAGACGAAGGCTTTTACCACGGTGCAGCCGAAGTAGACGATGGCCGCGGCGCGAAGTGCCCGGATATCCAGCAAACGCCCGAGGAGCATGACGA
>JAPOOT010000044.1 GCA_026713285.1 Gemmatimonadota bacterium
AGGCGGCACGACGCTCGGCCACGCTGAACGCATGGCATACTACGCCCGGGCGGAGCGCATTCTCGTGGAAGACGTCGGCGGCGTGTTCATCTACCACACGCATGTGCTGGAACTGCGCAAGCCCTGGTTCAAGGGGCTCGAACCCAATGCCTGGGGACAGGATCTGTTCTGGGGTAACCGGACCACGATGATGGACATCTACATTGGAAACAACGTCGAAGAACGGGTCTTCTGATCGGGGATGAATAACTACCTGGTATAACCCAAAAAACTTGACGCCCAGTTCGGAACTTCATTATAGTGCTGGTAGACTGGGAGTCACGCAAAGCAGGTTCTACGTAATCCGATTGATATCCGCATCAACCGGTACCACAATCGGTTTGTCGTGACAGTTACCAACTGTCTTCAAACGATCTGCGTGCGGTACCCGAGGAAGTCCATGCCCAAGTCCGCCCAATCGGAAGTCCGCATTTCCCGGGTTGGATCGCGGAATCCCGGTGATGACCGTTCGCTCGACACCTACCTTAAAGAAATCCGGACCATACCGGTGCTGAACCTGGAAGAGGAAATGGCCCTGGCACGCGACGCGCGAAACGGGGTGCGCGGCGCACTAAACAAGCTCATACAGGCCAATCTTCGATTTGTCGTCGTGGTGGCGCGGCAGTACCAGAACCAGGGTCTGCCCCTTTCCGATCTGATTAACGAGGGCAATATCGGATTGATCAAAGCCGCGCAGCGATACGATGAGCACAAGGGGTTCAAGTTCATTTCCTACGCGGTCTGGTGGGTGCGGCAGGCAATCATGCAGGCCCTGGCCGAACAGTCCAGGATATTCCGTCTTCCGTTGAACCGGGCGGAAGAACTGCGGCGGGTAAACAAGGTCGTACGTGGTTTTAAACAGGAATTGGGCCGGGAGCCCACGACCCACGAAATCGCAGAAAGGCTATCGCTGGATCACAAGGATGTGGTCGCCATCATGCGGACGTTCAGCCCGCACCTGTCGCTTGACGCGCCTTTTTCACCGGGAGAGGAGGGGCGCCTGCTCGACGTGATTGAAGATACGAACGTCGAATCGCCGGAAACGCAGGTCATGGATAAATCGCTTAAGGAGGAAGTGTTCTGGGCTCTGAATACCCTCACAGACCGCGAAGCTACCGTGATCCGTTACTATTTCGGGATCAACAAGGACAAGCCGATGACCCTGGACGAGATCGGCAAGCAGTTCGGCCTGACCCGCGAGAGGGTGCGCCAGATCAAGGAACGGGCAATCCGGCGATTGCGCCATACCTCCCGCAGTGTCCGGCTGCACGCTTACATGAGTTGAACCCGGCTTCCAGCTCCAACCATCAAGTTCCTGCGAATTTGCGCAGGTTTTTTTGTGCCGGTGAGACACTTCCCCGGCAGGCAAAGGTTCGTGTATGAGACACCTTATCGGCATCGATATCGGCACCTCGGGCATCAAGACGATTATAGTCGATGAACGGGGCGAACTGGCGGCCCGGGCCTTCGAAGAGATCCCCCTGCACACCCCCCGGCCGAACTGGGCCGAACAGGATCCGGCGGACTGGTGGCGCGCGGCGTCGAACACGGTGCGTGAAGCCATGGGCGCCGCCGGAGTTCCCGCCGACTCAATCGCGGGAATCGGCCTGTCGGGACAGATGCACAGTTCGGTGCTGCTCGACGCGCGGAACGAGGTGCTCAGGCCGTCCATCCTGTGGTGCGATACGCGAACCACCGAACAGTGCCGCTGGATCACGGAAAAGGCGGGCGAGGAAAACCTCGTGCGGTGGGTGTCCAATCCCGCCCTCGAAGGCTTCACCGCGCCCAAACTGATCTGGGTCCGCGACCATGAGCCGCGGATATACGAACGGATCCGGCGCGTCGTGCTGCCCAAGGACTACATACGGTTCCGGATGACGGGCGAATTCGCCACGGAGGTGTCCGACGCAGCGGGCACGCTGCTGTTCGACGTACGCGAACGGCGATGGTCGGCTCCCATGCTGGACGCCATCGGCCTTCCCGCGGAATTCATGCCGCCCACCTACGAATCCATCGACGTTTGCGGCCACGTGACGGAAGAAGTGGCCGAGCAAATGGGGCTCAGGCCCGGCACGTCCGTTGTCGCCGGCGGGGCCGACAACACCTGCGGCGCCGTGGGAGCCGGGATCGTGCGCCCCGGGCGGATCCTTTCCAGCCTGGGAACATCGGGCGTGGTCTTCGCCCACACCGACGAAGTCCACGTGGATCCGGAACTGCGCGTCCACACCTTCTGTCACAGCGTTCCGGACAAGTGGTACCTGATGGGCGTGACCCTCTTTGCGGGCGGCGCCTTCCAGTGGCTGCGCAACACCCTGGGCGAAGTCGAGATGAGCGCGGCCCGGATGCTGGGCACCGATCCCTACGAACTGATGACGGCCCAGGCGGCCCGGGCGCCGGTGGGCAGCGAGGGGCTGGTATTCCTTCCCTATCTCATGGGCGAGCGCACCCCCCACAAGGACGCAAACGCGCGGGGCGCATTCGTCGGCATCACCGGGCGGCACGGCCGTCCCCACATGATCCGTTCCGTCATGGAAGGCGTGACCTTCGCCCTGCGGGATTCCATCGAAATCATGCGTGCGCTGGGTCTGTCCGTCAAACAGGTCCGGTCCACGGGCGGCGGTGCGCGGAGCAGCCTCTGGCGGCAAATCCAGGCGGATATCTACGGCGCCGAAGTAGTCACCGTGAATGCCGAAGAAGGGCCCGCTTTCGGTGCCGCGATCCTCGCCGCCGTCGGCACAGGCGTGTACGACACCGTCGAGGAAGCCGCGGACGACCTGGTTACGATCGTTTCCACGACGGAACCGGACCGGGAGGCCTCGGCGCGGTACGACGAATACTACGACGTTTTCAGGTCCATGTACCCGGCCTTGAAACCTGGTTTCGACGCCCTGGGCGGCATGGTAGCCAGACAGGGTTGAAGGTGCGTAGGGCGACGGCCGGAACGGTAGGGTGACGGCTGGAACGGAAGGGTCGGCAGGAACGGAAAGACGACGGCCGGAACGGAAGGGCAGAGCTGAACGGAAGGGCAGAGCTGAACGGAAGGGCAGAGCTGAACGGAAGGGCAGAGCTGAACGGAAGGGCGACGGCCGGAAATAAAAGGCGATGGCCGGTACAGAAGGGCCAGCCGGAATGGAAGGACCGGCGCAGTCTTAATAGAAGCGGAAGAAAACCGAAACCGAAGGAGCACGCATTGAACATACACGAATTCCAGGCGAAAGAGATCTTCGCCCGGCTCGGGATGGCGATTCCCAGGGAACAGGTAGCCCGAACGCCGGAAGAAGCCAGGCGTATCGCGGAGGATCTGGGTGCGCGGGTAGTCGTCAAGGCCCAGGTGCACGTCGGCGGCCGGGGCAAGGCGGGAGGCGTTAAACTGGCATCCACGCCTGAAGAGGCCTTCGAAAAGGCGGATCAGATCCTGGGCATGGACATCAAGGGACTGACGGTCCGGCAGGTACTGGTGGCCGAGGCCGTGGAGATCGATCACGAAGCCTACGTTGGCATCATCCTCGACCGGCAGACCCGGCGGGCGGTGTTCATGGTCAGCGCCGCGGGCGGCGTCGATATCGAGGAAGTTGCCCGCGAGACGCCGGAGAAGATCCACAAGCTGGCCGTCGATCCCCTGCTGGGGCTCATGCCGTACCAGGCCCGGTCCCTTGCCCACAAACTCTATGCCGATTCCGCCGTGGCGAGGCAGGCCGCCCGTATGCTCACACTGCTCTACGACGCGTTTGTCGAAAGCGACGCTTCCCTGGCGGAAATCAACCCGCTTGTGACGACGCCGGATGGGAAACTCTGGGCCCTGGACGGCAAGATGAACATCGACGACAACGCCCTGTTCAGGCACGAAGAAATCGAGGCCATGCGCGATCCCGACTCCGAAGAGGCAACCGAGACCGAAGCGCGTGACGCCGATCTAAGCTTCGTCAAACTCGACGGCGACATCGGCTGCATCGTCAACGGCGCGGGCCTGGCCATGGCGACTATGGACATGGTGAAGTTCTACGGGGGCATGCCGGCCAACTTTCTCGACATCGGCGGCAGTTCGAACCCGGACAAGGTCGTCACCGCCATGAACATCATCACGTCCGACGACCGGGTGAAGGCCGTGCTTTTCAACATATTCGGCGGCATCACGCGCTGCGACGACGTAGCCAACGGCATCGTGACCGCCCTGAACCGCATCGCCGAAGGACCTGGCGGTCCGCTCGCCCTGCCCATCGTCATCCGGCTGACCGGAACGAACGAAGCAGAGGGCCGGCGCATACTCGAATCCGTGGGGCTGGTCGCCGTAGACACCATGGCGGATGCCGTTCAGAAAGCCGTCGAACTGGGGGAGGCGGGAAGATGAGCATACTGGTTAATGAAAACACCAGCGTCGTCGTGCAGGGGATTACCGGACGGGACGGTTCTTTTCACACCCGCCAGATGGTGGAATACGGCACGAACATCGTGGCCGGGGTCACACCTGGGAAAGGCGGCCAGGACCTGGACGGCATACCGGTCTACGATACACTGGCGGAAGCGGCCGAATCGACCGGGGCCAACACCTCGATCATCTATGTCCGTCCCGCGTTCGCGGCCGACGCGATCCACGAAGCCGTCGATGCCGAAATGGACCTGGTGATCTGCATCACCGAAGGCATCCCGACCCTTGATATGGCCCGTGTATACGCCGTCCTGCAGCAATCAAACGCACGCCTGCTCGGACCGAACTGTCCCGGCGCCATCACGCCCGGAGTCACCAAGGTGGGGATCATGCCCGGCCACATTCACCAACCCGGCCACGTGGGCGTGGTTTCCCGAAGCGGCACGTTGACCTACGAAATCGTTCACCAGTTGACGAGCGCGGGCATCGGTCAGTCGACCTGCCTGGGCATCGGCGGCGATCCGATCATCGGGACCGGCTTCATCGACGCCCTCGAGGCCTTCGAATCGGACCCCGATACCCACGCTGTAGTCATGATTGGCGAAATCGGCGGCTCGGACGAGGAACGGGCGGCCGAATTCATCAGGCAGCACATGAATAAACCGGTGGTCGGGTTCATTGCGGGCCGCACGGCCCCGCCCGGAAAGCGCATGGGGCACGCCGGCGCGATCATATCCGGGGGAACGGGAGGAGCCGAGGAGAAAGTGCGCGCGCTGAACGACGCCGGAATTCCGGTGGCCGACCGATCGGCCGACGTGGTCGATTTGGTCCGTTCCGCCCTCGCCTGATCCGGGGATTTTCCTCTTGACATGACCGGGGTAACCCTCGTATTATTAATGGCTTCCGGGCAATTGACGGAAAGCCTGGCAACATCCGGATCGCGGTACGGGATACGCGTGTGAAGTCTGATCGAGCTATACTGAACAAGCAGCCGATATGCAAATTGCGATCGAGCATCTGTCCGAAGGTTTGCATCCCATCCATATAGAAGACATGCCCGCCGCCGACTTTCTACCGGACGAGGACTGCCGATTCGCGTCACCCGTTAAGGTGGACGGCACGCTCACGGTCTCCGAGAATTCGCTGGTGCTGCAGGCGGACATAGGCGTCGATCTGGCCTTCTCCTGCGGCAGATGTCTTGAAGACATGGAGGAACATATCAGCGGCGAAATCGCGACCTATTACGAGAAGACCGACCGCGCCATACCCGAGGGCGAGGAGTTGACCGAATCCGACGATGTGGAAATACTGGACTACGGCGCGAAGACGATCGATCTACGCCGGCGCATCACGGAACTTGTAAGCCTGAACTTACCAATGAAACCCCTGTGCAGCGAAGACTGCAAGGGCCTCTGTGCCGAATGCGGCAGGAACCTCAACGAGGGCGCCTGCGATTGTGGTTCGCGGCAAGAGGACCCGCGCTGGCACACACTGAAAACGTTGCTGAAGGAGGAATAGAAATGGCTCTGCCCAAGCGACGCCAATCACGGACACGGAGTCGTAAACGACGTACGCATTGGGTACTGTCGATGCCGGCACTGGTGGAATGCTCGCATTGCGGAGAGAAGAAACGCGCGCACCGTGTTTGTCCTCATTGCGGATATTATCAGGGAAGGGAAGTGCAGGAAGTCGAAGCGATATAGGTTCGGCGCCGCCAATCCATGACCCAGGCCAGGATCGCTTTCTTGTTTCCGGGGCAGGCTTCCCAGTACGTGGGCATGGGACGGGACCTGCACGACCGGTATCCGCGGGTTCGGACGCTGTACCGGCAGGCCCGCGAGATCACCGGCGCCGATATCGCCGGAGTCTCCTTTGACGGCCCTGCGGAAACCCTGAAGCAAACGAATTACACGCAACTGGCCATCCTGGTGCACAGCGTGGCGGTGGCGTCCCTGCTGAACGAGCAGAGGATCCATCCGGATTACGTCGCGGGACACAGCGTGGGGGAATACGCGGCGCTGGTCGCCGCGGGTTCACTCGCATTCGAGGAATCGGTGCGCCTGGTTCACCTGCGCAGTAGATTGATGCACGAGGCCGGGCAAAAACGGCCGGGCGCCATGGCGGCCGTGATCGGTCTTTCACCACGGGAAGTCGATGAAGTCTGCCGGTCTGCGAGTGAGGAAGGCGAACCCGTTCAATCCGCCAACTACAACTCGCCGAAGCAGACGGTCATCGCCGGAGCCGTACCGGCCGTGGAACGAGCCATGGAAAGCGCTCGCGCGGCGGGGGCCAAAAAGGTCGTTGCGCTCAAGGTCAGCGGTGCTTTTCATTCCGAACTCATGGAATATGCGCGGAAGGATCTTGCGGAGGCGATCGACAGGGCCTCCGTCTCCCGAGCGGAAACGCCTGTGGTTGCGAACGTGACTGCCCGGATCGTGTCGGAGCCCGATGAAATCCGCCGCCTGTTGATCGAGCAGTTGACCAGCCCGGTTCGCTGGGCGGAATCGATGCAGACCCTGACCGACCGGGGGGTGGACACGGTGGTGGAAGCCGGACCGGGCAACGTACTATCGGGTCTCATGAAAAGAATGCACCGAGGCGTCAATATCCTGAACGCGGACAAGCTCGTGGACGTGTCTTCCGCAGTAGAAAAGCTCGGTCAGCCCGCGGCAGAACGGTAATGACAGAGCGAAAAACTGCAGTTATCCACAGGAGTTCCTGATTTGCGCGGCGTAAGTGGCAAAGTTGCCGTCGTAACGGGCGGAGCGCAGGGGATCGGTTCCGCCGTCGCCGAACGGTTCGCGGCAGAAGGCGCCCGGGTGATCATTACGAGCCGCGACGGGACCAAGGCCGAGGAAGCCGCCGAAGCGCTGAAGCAACAAGGCGGCGAAGCCCGAGGCCTGGCTGTACGCATAGACGACCGGGACAGCGTGAAAGGCCTGATCGACGGCGTGGTCGAGACTTACGGTTGCATCGACGTACTGGTCAACAACGCGGCCACGGTCCGGGACACGCTCCTGATGCGCATGAAACAGGCCGACTGGGACGAAGTCATGCACGTCAACCTGGGCGGCGTGTTCATCTGCACCCAGGCGGTCATCCGGCAAATGATGAGACAGCGGAGCGGCAGGATCATCAACATGACCTCGATCGTCGGCCTCGCGGGTAACGCGGGACAGGCCAACTATTCTGCCTCCAAGGCCGGTATCATCGGATTCACCAAGTCCGTGGCGAAAGAGGTCGGCAGCCGGGGGATCACGGTCAATGCGATCGCACCGGGGTTTATCGAAACAGCCATGACGGAGTCGCTTCCCGAAACGGTGCGGGCCGCGTTCCTGGACGCCACACCGCTATCCAGGGCCGGGCAACCCGACGACGTGGCCGGCATCGCGACGTTCCTGGCGTCCGACGACGCCGCCTTCATCACGGGGCAGGTGATGCGTGTCGACGGCGGCATGGGGATGTAAGCGCAAAGCAATCTAAAGCAAACCTGTCGAGCAGACCGTCGAGCACACAGTTGAGCAGACAATTGAACTCACCGTCGAGCGTACAATTGAGCACACAGTCGAGCAAACTTTTAGTTCATTCGCAACTGAAGCGGCAATTTGATTTCAACATGTAGATAAGAAAGCCAACAATTCATACGGACAGGAGGAAAGAAGATGGAAGATCGCGTAAAGGAGATCATCGCCGAGCAGCTTGGCGTTGACGGTGACCAGGTTACCGACAATGCCTCGTTTACCGACGACCTGGGCGCAGACTCGCTCGATACGGTCGAACTCGTCATGGCGCTCGAGGAGGAATTCGATATCGAGATTCCCGACGAAGACGCCGAAAAGATCGTCACGGTAAGTGACGCGATCAAGTATCTCCAGGCCAATGTAGACGGCTGATTCATCTCAAGGCCCGGTCCGTGTTCCTGTGCAGTCCCTGGAAACGCGGCCGGTTGATTTCGGGAGGATCGGCGTGGCCGAGCGCGTAGTCGTCACCGGTATGGGCGTCCTGAGCCCCGTGGGTCTCAGGCTCGATACCTATTGGAATGCCCTTTGCAGCGGCCAAAGCGGCATAGGGCCCATAACCAAGTTCGACGTGGACGCCTTTCCGGCGAAAATCGCCGCCGAGTTGAAGGATTTCAACGCGGCAGATTACATCGACCGGAAGGAAGTGCGGCGCATGGACGAAAACGTCCAGTACGCGGTCATTGCGGCGCAGATGGCGATCGACGACTCCGGGTTGGACCTCGATGTAGAGGACCGGGAACGCATCGGGGTGGTCATGGGTACGGGCGTCGGAGGCATTTGGACCTTCGAGAACCAGCATTCGAACCTGGTGAACAAGGGTCCGGGGCGCGTGAGCCCCTTTTTCATTCCGATGATGATCGCGGACATGGCCCCCGGCCATATCTCGATGATACACGGATTGAAAGGACCCAATTACACCACGGTATCGGCCTGTTCCAGCGGCGCCCACGGAATAGGCGACGCCTTCAGGATCCTGCAGCACGGGGACGCCGACGTGATGATTACCGGCGGCACGGAAGCCAGCATTTCGCCCATGGCCGTGGCCGGGTTCAGCAATATGCGGGCCCTTTCCCTCCGCAACGATGAACCGGAGCGGGCCAGCCGGCCCTTCGACGCCGAAAGGGACGGATTCGTCCTGGGTGAAGGCGCGGGCATAGTCGTCCTCGAGACCCTGTCGCACGCGCGGCGGCGCAATGCGACTGTCTACGCCGAACTGGCAGGTTACGCCGCGACGGCGGATGCCTTTCATATCACACAGCCCCATGAATCGGGCGAAGGCGCTATGCGATCCATGAAACTGGCATTGCAGAACGCCGGGCTGGACGCTGACGGGATCGATTACATCAACGCCCACGGTACGTCCACTCCCTTCAACGATCGCATTGAAACCCTGGCCATCAAGAAGGTATTCGGAGAACACGCGAAAAGTCTCGCCATCAGTTCCACCAAGTCACTTGTCGGCCATCTGCTCGGAGCTTCAGGAGGAGTAGAGTTCATCGCGACCACACTGTCCGTCGCCTGCGATTTCGTCCATCCTACCATCAACTACGAGGTACCCGATCCCGATTGCGACCTGGACTACGTTCCCAACACCGGCAGGGAACGGGAAGTACGGGCGGCCTTGACCAATTCTTTCGGATTCGGTGGGCATAACGTAACACTCGTGGTAAAGAAGTACACGGCGTAACGTCCTCCGAAACGCCTCGAACGTGTTCCGGGGATTACCGTGTCGAAACGGCATCCTATCCTGCAAAAACTACGGCGCGTGGCCGCGACCCTGTTTTTCCGCCTGAAACGCGGCGCATCCCGCAACGCCGTGAACCGGACCGCAGCCGAACGGGAAAACGCACGCCAGGTACAGAAGTATATCAACTACCGTTTCAAGAACCCCGATTACCTGATAACTGCCCTCAAACACCGTTCCTACGTGTATTCCCGGGAGCAGTCCGGAGTATACTCCAACGAACGGCTGGAGTTCCTGGGCGACGCGGTGCTGGATCTCGTCGTGGGCGAGTTCATATACGATAAGTACCCGAGGTGCCGCGAGGGGCAGTTGACGCAGCTCCGTTCCACGCTGGTCAACCGCAAGGCGCTCGCCCGGCAGGCCCGGGAAATGAAACTCGGGCGCTTCGTGCTGCTGAGTTCCAGCGAAGCGCGTTCAGGCGGCCGTTTTCGCCACTCGATCCTGTCTGACGCCTACGAATCCATCATCGGCGCCATATACCTGGACGGCGGGCTGCAGCCGGTCAGGCGCTTCCTGCATCGAACCCTGCTGCAGGAACTGAACGATGAACGTCCCACCGATGACGATGACTCGCGCAACTACAAGAGCGCGCTGCTGGAATTTACGCAGGGCGAAGGCATCGGGCAGCCGGAATACCGCATCGATTCCGCCGTCGGCCCCGACCATGAGAAAGTCTTTACAATCGAGGTCTTCGTAGCCGGAAACGCCGTCAGCAAAGGCACCGGAACCAGCAAGAAGAACGCGGAGCAGGACGCGGCGCGGCAGGCCGTAGAGCGGCTGCAGTCCGCCCGGGACAGCGAAGGGTCATGATCCGCATACTGACCACCCCCGGGTGTTCCGCCGCTTACAACATGGCCGTCGATGAAGCGCTGTTCGGCGCGTGCCGGCGGGACACGAAGATGATGACGCTGCGCATCTACACGTGGCATCCTCCGGCTGTGTCCGTCGGATATGGACAGGACGTGGAAGACGAGGTCGACCCCGGCCGATGCGACCGGTATGGCATCGACCTGGTCCGCCGGATCACCGGTGGGCGCACGGTGCTGCACGACCAGGAACTGACGTACAGCCTGGTGTTTCCGGAATCCCATCCCGCAATGAATACCCTGTCCGGGGCTATGTACCGCGGGGCCGGGGAAGCGCTGGCCAGGACGTTACGGCACTTCGGAATCCCGGCAGAACCGGCGATGGAAGCAAGCTGTGGCATTGGAGGCAATAGCGACGTATGCTTCACGGCCACGGGACGTTACGAGATTACAGCGCGAGGCAGAAAACTGGCCGGAAGCGCCCAGCGCCGGTCGGGTGGACGGGTATTGCACCACGGATCCGTCCTGCTGGGACCGGGACACAAAAGACTGCCTTTGCTGATACCTTCCCAGGACCAGCAACGCCGGGAGACCATCGCCCGGTTGCTGGATCAGCGGACCATAACCGTCTCTGAATTGACTTCCGGTCTACCGACCTTCGAGGAATGGGCCGACGGCCTTTCCCGGTCGTTCATGGAACATTTCAACCTCGAAGGCCGAAGGGACGTGCTGAACGATGAAGAACGGCACGCGACCGAGGAGCTGGTCAGAACCCGGTACGGAAACGCCGAATGGACCTTTCGAAGACCCCTGAGTCATGTCCGGTGAACCCATTGCCATAACAGGTATCGCCTGCCGGTTTCCCGGTGAGATATCCACGGCCCGGTCTTTCTGGGAGTTCGTCCTGAACGGCGGAGACGCCATACGCGCCGTGCCGGATGAACGGAAATTGCTGTGGGAACCGTGGACGGACCCTAATGACTATCCCGCCCACGGTGGATTCGTCGACGAAATCGACCGATTCGACGCGGCGTTCTTCAATATCTCACCGCGAGAAGCCCGCCACATCGATCCCCAGCAGCGCGTCCTGCTCGAACTCGCCTGGGAAGCGCTGGAAGACGCGCGAATTCCGCCGGCAAAGCTTGAAGGCCGGCCCGTAGGCGTGTACATGGGGATCTTCCTGGACGAATACTGGGACCTGCAGCGGTACGCGGCGCCGGCATCGGTCGGCATGCACACCAATACGGGTGGCACGCTGAGTATCGCGGCGAACCGGATCTCCCACTTCCTGGATCTGAAGGGTCCGAGTATCGCGGTGGACACGGCTTGTTCTTCCTCGCTGACCGCCGTTCACCTGGCCTGCAGGGATATACAGGCCGGTACCTGTTCGGCCGCATTTGCCGGCGGCGCGAATTTCCTCCTGACCCCACAGACCACGCGCGGATTTCAGCAGGCGCAAATGCTGTCGCCGGATGGGCGCTGCAGGGCCTTCGACCAGGGGGCGAGCGGGTACGGACGGAGCGACGGCGCGGGTGTCGTCGTACTGAAATCCCTGTCCGACGCTTTGGAGGACGGCGATCCAATCTACGCGGTAATTCACGGCTCCGCGATTAACCAGGACGGGCGCGGCCAGGACGGGCGCGGGCTTACCGTACCCTGCCAGGTCGCTCAGCAAGCCGTCATCGAGTCGGCCGCCCGGGCGGGTGGCGTGGACCCGCAACGCCTGGCCTTCGTGGAAGCCCACGGTACGGGAACGCTCACAGGCGACCCAGTGGAAGCCATGGCCATCGGCCGGGCCACGGGATCCACCGGCTGCCTGATCGGTTCGGTGAAGACCAATATCGGCCATACCGAGGCGTCGGCCGGCGTCGCCGGACTCATCAAAACGGCGCTGGCCCTGAAACATGGCGTCCTGCCGCCTTCCCTGCACTTCGAGAAGTCAAACCCCGATATACCCTTTGAAGCGCTTGGGTTAAAGGTGGTCACCGACCCGGTAAACATCCCCGAATCCTGTTACGCCGGAGTCAACTCCTTCGGATTCGGCGGAGCCAACGCCCATGTCGTGCTGGGATCCCCGCCGGGCTTGTCGCGCGGCAGGGATTCAGCAGGTGTGCGGATGACCCACGACCCGGGAGTCGTCGACAGCGCACTTTCGGCCGGCGACCCGGCTGAAGTCGGTACGGACGGTTCACGCGGCGTGGCCGCCCCGGCTGAAGTCGAAACGGGCGGTTCACGCGACCCGGCTGAAGTCGGTACGGGCCGTTCACGCGGCGTGGCCGCCCCGCGCCGTTCCGACGATCAGCGCGCTTCCCGGCTCCTGGTCCTGTCCGCCCATAACGCCGCCGCGCTGAAGCAAAAGGCATCCGATACAGTATCCCTGCTCCGAAGCCGTCCCGAAACTCAGCCGGCCGATCTTGCGGCCGCGCTCGCCCTGCACCGGTCCCAACTGGACCACCGCCTGGCCCTGGTGTTCGAGGAGGCCGGGGGTGCGGCGCAGGGCCTTGAGACGTTTCGTGCAGGCGGCATCCCGGACCGGTTCGAAACGGCACACGCAGGATCGCAGCCCGCACCTGTCGTCTTCGTCTTCACCGGCATGGGGCCGCAATGGTACGGCATGGGGCGGGCGCTCTACGATTCGGCGCCCCCGTTTTGCGAGGCCCTGGACGAGTTCGACCGCCTGTATGCGGCAGAAGCGGGCACTTCCATCAAGGATGAGATGTGGCGCGGCGCAGCCGGGGAGCGCATCACCGGCGTCGAGATCGCCCAGCCCGCCAACATGGCGCTGCAGTGGGCCCTGGCGGCCTTGTGGCGGTCCCTTGGCGTTGAGCCGCGGTTCGTCATCGGCCACAGCGTCGGGGAAATCACCGGAGCCTGTGTCGCAGGCGCCCTTTCCCTGGAAGAGGGCGTTCGCATCATATTCCAGCGCAGCAGGCTGCAGAAGGCGTTGCAGGGACAAGGCGAGATGCTTGCGGTGGGCCTGTCGCCGGACGAGGCGGAAGAGGCCATAGAACCCTTCGGAGACAGCCTGTCCGTCGCCGCGGTCAACAGCCCGGTTTCCGTGACCATATCCGGGGAGACCGCGGCTATCGACCGGTTACAGGCGGAGTTGGATGGACGACGGATTTTCTGCCGCAAACTACATACGGATATCGCCTATCACAGCAGGCAAATGGACGGGATTCGTGACGATTTCCTGGCGTCCCTGAATGGACTGTCTCCCTCGAAATCCCACGTACCTCTGTTCTCGACGGTCACGGGAGCGCTGGCAGAAGGAATGGACCTCGACGCGGACCACTGGTGGCGAAACATCCGAAGTCCCGTCCTGTTCAACCGGTCATTCGAAGAGATTCCAGATGGCGGAGAGGCGTTGTTTGTCCAGATCGGCCCTCATCCAGTTCTTTCTACGATAATATACGAAAACCTGGCTCATCTGAATCGGACGGGGCATGTGGTCGCCTCGCTGCGACGAGACCGCGGAACCTGGGACGTCCTGCTCGAAACCGTGGCGAAATGTTACGTCCACGGCCACGATATACGCTGGCAACACCTGGTGGACCCACCGCGAACCCCCGTTCCGTTGCCGACCTACCCCTGGCAGAAGGAACGTTTCTGGTTGGACGGGATGACGAATCAACCGGGTGGCCTGCGAAGCCAATACCCTCACCCATTGATCGGTACCGGCACCGAATCTTCCGTGGACCCCGAAACCATCGTGTGGGAACGGCCGATCAGCCTGGAATCTCATCCGATGCTGGCGGATCACACCGTGCTGGACCGATCGATCATGCCGCTTGCCGGGAAGATCGAAATGCTCTTCGAGACCCTCGACGAGGAAGACGCTCCAGTCGCCTTTCGGGACCTTGAACTCCTGAACCCCCTGTTATTGCCAGATATCGGCGCACATCTCGTCCAGATGGTGCGCCGGCAAAACAGATACACGCTTTCCTCCAGGCCGGAATCGCACGACAGGGGTTCGAGTTGGCTGCCAAACATGCGAACCGAACGAGCCCGCGCAGATGAGATAACCGAACGCATAGACCTGGAAGCCGTCAGATCCCGTTGCGACCGCCGAGTCGCAAGCGGTCGATTCTACGAACGCGCAGCGGCTTTGGGGTTTCAATACGGCCCCTTTTTCCAGCAGATTGACGAACTTGTGTACTCCGATCGGGAAGTGCTGGCTTTTCTGGCATCCCGGGATGAAGGGCACGGACCCTACCGCCTTCACCCCGGCGTCCTGGATGCCGGTCTGCAGGTACTTCTGATGCTCGTTCCTGAAGACGATCCACACCTGCCTGTCAGCGTGGAAACCGTTGTGCTGCAGAAGCTTCCGGACGAGCATGATGTCCTGGTTGCATACGCCAGACTGAGGGAGGAATCAAGTGACGGTGGGCTGCTGGCCGATGTGTACCTCGTAGATGACAAGGGCCTTCCTGTGGTTCACCTGGAAGGCGTGTCCCTGGCCCGGGCAGGAGGCGGCCTGTTCCGGGCAGGCGCAGGCCGGATCGGCCTGGACAACCCACAGGGACTCTACCGGGAAGCCTGGATGGCCATGCCCATCCCGGAAGATCAGGCGGAACCCGGTAAACCACCGCACTGGTACGTGCTGTCGGATGACCCGCGACTCGGAACCGGCCTGGCCGATGTCCTGGCTCGACGCGGCGGAAAGAGTGAATTCATCGATGCGTCCTGCGAGCGCAAGGCAAGCCCGGCCGACGCCCTCGCCGACAAACTGGGCTCAGTGAGATCCGAATCCGGAGAACCGGTCGGCGTCGTGGGAATCTGGACGGGAAAAGGCGGCAGGCGGTCGAACCGGCATACCGGCCCCGCGCTGGAATCCTTCGGACTGGTCGGGGCGTTGCTGGACAGTCCCGATCTGTCGTACCGGCTACGGTTGATTACGGCGGGTGCCCAGTCCGTGGTTGATGGCGACCGGGCGAAGCCGGAACTCGGGACGATCTGGGGATGCGGACGGGTCGCCGCGCAGGAGCACCCCGAGTTGAACTGCGCGATGATCGACCTTCCAGCTGGAACCGACGAGAGCGATTTGGAACATCTCGCCGGCATCGTGGCCGCGGACAAGCTGCCCGGCGAGATCGCGATAAGGAAAACTGAGCTGTTTACCCGTCATCTCGTTCCGTTGGACCTGGCAAACACCAAAGCGAAGCACGTCTCCGCATCTTCATATTTAAATGCCAGTTACAGACTTACACAGTCGACGCCCGGTTCGATTGACAATCTCCACTTTGTGTCGGATCGGGAGCGTGAACCAGCGCCGGATGAGGTCGTCATCCGCATGCAGGCAACCGCGCTGAACTTCAGGGACGTACTTACCGCCCTTGGCATGCTGCCGGCCTCATTGCCGCGTCCACCTTCCTTCGGTTGGGAATGCGTTGGCGAGGTGGTTGCTCGCGGCAGCCGGGCTGACTCCGTGGAAGTCGGCGATACAGTCATGGGGATGATGCCGTCGGCCATGGGGAATTACGTAACAGCGAAAGCTGCCCTGGTCGTCCGGAAGCCGGATAACCTGGGTATCGAGGAAGCCGCCACGCTGCCCGTGGCCTTTCTGACGGCATTCCTGGGACTCGTGATTCGTGGCGGAGTTTCCGCCGGCGACCGCGTTCTTGTACACAACGCGACCGGCGGGGTGGGGCTGGCCGCCCTTCAACTCGCCCGCCAGGCAGAGGCCGAGGTGTTTGTCACGGCTGGATCTGCTGAAAAACGAGCCTTTCTGCGGGAAATGGGCGTTTCGCATGTGATGGATTCCCGTTCCCTTGACTTCGCCGAAGAGATCGTGGACAAGACGGACGGGAAGGGAATGGATATCGTACTGAACACGCTGTCCGGTCCCGCCATGACGGCTTCTCTGGCCGTGCTTGCGCCCCACGGACGATTTATCGAGATCGGCAAAACCGATTTGCTGAACCATGGGCTCATCGACCTCAACCGGTTCGACCACAACAGATCCTACCATCCCATCGATCTCGCGCAGTTCATCGAGGAACAGCCGGACCGGGCTGGCGCCATGCTGCAGAAAGTCGCCGACATGGCTACGGATGGCGGCATACGCCCCCTGCCGTACCGCGCATACCCGCTTGCCGAGGCGCGGGATGCCTTCCGGTTCATGTCGCAGGCGCGGCACATGGGCAAACTGGTGCTCGTGACCGACGGTGCTTCCGTCCCTGTTACCCTGGGCGACGACGATCCGATCATACACCCGGGCGGAACCTACCTTGTCACGGGCGGCGCGGGTGGAATCGGCCGCTTCCTGACGGGTTGGCTGCTCGAACGAAGCGCAGGCCTGGTCGTCCTGACGGGGCGAAGACATCAGGTGGATACGGCACTTGAAAGTGATCCCAACTGCAAAGTGAAGTACGTCCAGGTCGACGTGACCGAGCGTGGTGCGATGGAAGGTCTCATGGCAGGCCTGGATAGCGAGCACGGACCGGTCAGAGGCGTCTTCCACGGGGCAGGCGTGCTGGACGACGGCATTCTGCTCACCCAGGACGCGGAGAGGTTCCGCCGGGTACTCGAACCCAAGACGGTCGGTGCGTGGAACCTGCATGCGATAACTCGTGACCTTGAACTGGATTTCTTCGTCCTCTTTTCGTCGGTGGCTTCCCTGGTCGGCACCGCGGGACAGGCTTCTTACGCCGCGGCGAACGCCTTTCTCGACGGCCTGGCGGACCTCAGGC
>JAPOOT010000237.1 GCA_026713285.1 Gemmatimonadota bacterium
AGGGGCCGGAGCCGGAACTGCCACCAGGTGGTGTACTTCGCGACCAGGAAGATCAGCATCTGTATGAACCTGGGAATGGCCAGGAGGATGCCGAGCGTGTCGGGCCGGATGAGCAGCGCGGCGGCGAGCTTGGGAAACTGGTTGTTGAGCATGCCGATCATGAAGAAGGCCGTGAAACTGGCCGTCCAGGCGATCCAGCGGAAGCGCGCGATGTCCACGGGCGCGTGGGGTTCTACCTCCGGCTCCTCTTCACGGACCGCGGTCGATCTGAACCACGGCAGGATGATCGCCAGCGCGAGGAAGGCCATGCCGATGGTACCGGTCGCAAAGGGCACCCGGGGACCCACCAGGTAGAGGTAGCCCCCTGCCGCGGGTCCCAGCATGAAGCCCAGGGTCCAGAACATATTGAACGTGCCGAGGGTCTTCACCATTTGCCCCCGGCTGCGGTTCTCGGCCAGGATCGCCTGCAAGGAAGGCCAGAATAGGGCCAGCAATCCCCATCCCAGGGCGGCGCCGGCGAGCAGCATCCAGTAGTTTACCGCGAAATAGAGCATGCAGAAAACCGCCGCGGTCAGGCCGGCGGCGATGGCCAGGAGCCGGCGACGGTCGAACCGGTCCGCCAGTTTGCCCGTGAAGGTGCAGCCCACGGTGAAACTGAGTGAGCCGGCGGTGCCGATGAACCCCAGTTCCACCAGCGACGCGCCCATGTCGAGGGCTCGCAGGGGCACGGCGAAGGAAACCAGGCCCGTGCAGAAATCCATGGCGAAAGCGGTGATAAAGAGGAAGTAGTCGGAACGCTTGAGCACGGGTCAGGTAAGACTCCGGATGGCATGGGTCATGAGACGTGCCTATACGGCGGGACTATGAGAGACTCCGCTGGGCCGTGCCACGGGAGAAGTAGTTGGAACCCAGCAGCACGACGGACACGAGCAGCAGGAGCAGGACGGCGTAGGCCGCGGCGCTGCCGATGTTGAACTGGCGCAGGTGGGACAGGATCTCCATGGCGATCGGGCGGTTGTCGTAGACGTACAGCAGGATAGACGCCACGAATTCACCCAGGGCGGTGACGAAGGCCAGCAGCGTGCCGGCGAGCACGCCGGGTCCGATGAGCGGCAGGGTGACGCGGCGGAAGGCGTAGAACCATCCCGCGCCGAGATTGCGCGCCGCTTCCTCCAGGGAGTCGTCCAGCTGTCTGAAGGCCGCCGCTGACGCCCGGAACACGATGGGCAGGTGGCGGACGAAATAGGCGATGGGCAACAGCCAGAATGAGCCCACGAGCACCTGGCCGAAGCTGAAGGGCGTGCCCTGGCTGAAGGCGACGATCAGGTTGATGGCCACCACGGTGCCGGGCAGCGCCCAGGGCACCATCACGAGGGCGTCGAGCAGTTTGCGGCCCCGGAATGCGCCCTTGACCACCAGGTAGGCCGCGCTGACCCCTATGGCCACGTCGGCCGCCGTGGAAATCACCGCCATGTTCACACTGTTCCGGATCGGTTCCCAGAAGGTGGGATCCTGGAAAAGCCTGCCGTAGTTGTCCGATGTATATACCTGGGGCAGAATCTGGTGCGTCCACGTACCATCCTGTACGAAGGAAAGCAGGAGGATGGTCAGATGGGGCAGCAAGAGCACAATCACCATGGCGATGCCGGCACCACCCGCGAGCAGGCGCGCCCAGCGCCCGCGTATCTCGCGCCGGAGATTAGCCGTGCCCTTGGTGCTCATGGTGTATTGCCTGCGCCCCTCGTAGTGGCGCATCCAGAAAAGAAAGGCGATGGAGAATGCGGAGAGGACCACGGTCTGCGTGACGGCCATGGCCATGTCGCCGTTCAGCTTGGACGTGTAGATGTTGAGGCTGAGAAAACGGAATCCCCCGGCGAAGATGAACGGCGCGCTGAACGAGTTCATGGACGTCATGAAGACCAGGAGCGTGGCGCCCACCAGCGCCGGCGTCAGCAGGGGCAGGGTGACGGACCGGAAGCTGAACCAGGACGACGCGCCCAGGTTGCGGGCCGCCTCCATGACCGCCGGATCGATGCCCCTCAGTGCGGCCGAAGTGAACAGGTAGAAGAAGACGTACATCGTATAGCCGTGCACGAGCAGCACGGCCCAGACCCCGTTCAGCGAGAAGGGCGGCCGCTCCAGGCCCAGGGCCGCCTGGATGAGTCGCGGGACCATGCCGCTTTCGCTGTAGAGAAAGAGGAATGCGAGCACGCCCACCAGGGGCGGCAGGACGATGGGCAGCGTGGCCAGCGCCGAAAAGACGGACCGGCCCGGAAAGTCGTAATGGGTGAAGATGAGGGCCAGGGGCACGCCGATCAGCGCCGAGAGAAGCACGCTCCCCACGGAGACCATGACGCTGTTGAAGAGACCCTCCATGTAGGAGGGGTATTCGGGATCGAAAAACTCGCCGTAGTTGCCGAAACCGAACTGTCCCTCGCGGAAGAGGCTCTCCCAGAGCACGAGCGCGGCGGGATAGACGACGTAGCCGAGAAGGATGAATCCCAGCAGGATGAATACGAAGGTGCGGGGCTGGCGAATGAGGGCGTACAGGGCACCGGGCTGGCGAAGGGCGGCGGGCTGGGTCATGATCCGGTTCAGTCTCCCAGGATGACCGCCTGGTCGCCGGGGATGTGGACGCGTACCGTATCGCCCGGCTGACTTGCAGCTATTGGAACTTCCGCGTTTTCGACGACCTGGATGGGCACGCCCCCGGCATCTATGGTGAACTCGACGGTCGCGCCTTTGAAACGCCGGGTGGAAACGACGCCGGCAACGGTGCTTTCTGCGTCATCGCCGGTCAACCGTGCGGCCTGGGGATGCAGGGCCAGATGAACGGTGCCTTCGGACGGTTGAGCGCTTGTGGTCGGATCGGCGCCTTCGGCGTTTGCGATCGGATCGGCACCTTCGGCGTGTTCGGCGCTGTCTGCCGATTCGGCCTCAGCGGTCGGCGAGGGCAGCGGGACGGTCAGTCCGCTTTCATGTCGGAATACGATGCCGCCCCTTTCGGACGAAACCACGCCCTCCCAGAGGTTCATGTTGCCCATGAAGGCGGCCACGAAGCGGTTGGCCGGCCTGCGGTAAATCACATCCGGCCTGTCCAGCTGCCGGCACTCGCCCTCCTCCATCACCGCGATCCGATCGGAAACGGCCAGCGCTTCCTCCTGGTCGTGGGTGACGTAGACGGCCGTGATGCCCAGTTTCGTCTGCAGCTCCCGGATCTGGTCTCGCGTCTCCTCACGCAGCTTGGTATCCAGGTTGGACAGGGGTTCGTCGAGCAGCAACAGGTCGGGTTCGATGACCACGGCCCGGGCGAGGGCCACCCGCTGCTGCTGTCCGCCCGACAACTGGGGTACGGGACGCCTTTCCAGCCCGGTCAGCCCCACCAGGTCGAGCGCCCGCGCCACGCGGTCGGCTATCTCGGGACCGGCCACCTTCCGGGTGCGCAGACCAAAGGCCACGTTCTCGAAAACGGTCATGTGGGGGAAGAGTGCGTAGTTCTGGAAGACCATCCCGGTGTTGCGCCGGTGGGCGGGTAGGCTGGTGACGTCCTGGCCGTCGAAGCGCACGGCGCCGGACGTGGGGAAAATGAACCCGGCGATCATGCGGAGTATAGTGGTCTTCCCGCAGCCGCTGGGTCCCAGCAGGCTGAAGAACTCACCGTCGGCGACGGTCAGGCTGATGCCCTTGACGACCGGGGTGTCGTCGAAATGCTTGGTAAGGCGATCGAGGGTGACCTGGGCCATGGGCGTATATCGTTAGGGAACCGTTGCGGAAGGCGAAAGGGCTTAACCCCGGTCCTTGATGTTGTCGTCCCAGTACTTCATCCAGCTCCTTGACTGTTCGGAGAAGACCTTCCAGTCGATGTCGAAGGGAGCGACGGAAAGATCGGCCATCCACGAGGGGAGACGTTCCCTGGGTATGTCGCCGCGGGTCGGGATCCGGTAATACTCGGTGGCCTGCACGACCGTATGGTCGACATTTGTCACGAATTCGTAGAACACCCGGGCGTCGTCCGGATTCTTGCCGTTGGCGATGAGCGCGATGCCGTCGGTCAGCACCGGTGCGCCACTGGCCGGCACCACGAAATCGAAGGGATAGCCGTACCGGTCCACCTGCAGCATGATGTCGCTCATGAGCCAGATGGAAACCAGCCCCTCCTTCCGGGCGAGCTTCTGAAACATCATGTTCGGGTCGGCGGCGTAATCCTTCGTGTTGGCGTCGAGCCGCGTGAGCCATTCATACCCCGCGTCGGGCAGGCCGGAATCCCGGTACGTGCGCCAGATCATCCCCGAGTAGACTGTCCGCATCGTACCCGAAGCCAGGGGGTAACGGATCACGATCAGGTCTCGCCACTTCGGATCGAGGAGTTCGTCCCAGTCCGCAGGCGCCGTTTCACTGGTCAGCTCGAGATTGTTGAAGGCGATCACGGGAATCAGCTGCGCCGTGCCGTACCAGTGGTCTTCCTCGTCCCGGAACTCGGGGAGCACGGCTTCTGCCCAGGTCGGCCGGTAGGGACTGAGCAGGCCCTCGTCGGCGGCCTGGATGAAGTTGGTCGCCGGCGCGCCCCACCAGACGTCGCCCTGGGGATTGGCCCGTTCGGAGCGCACCCGGTCGAGCACGTCCTGCGAGCCCATGTCCAGCCAGCGGACGTCGATATCCGGATGTGCGGCCTCGAAGCGTTTTTCGAACTCGGGCAGGATCGGTTTTCCGTGGGGAGAATAGACCGTCACGATCCGTTTGTCGGGATCGCCGCCGGCGCAGCCCATCGCCAGGACGGCCACGCACAGTGCGATCGTTGACCATTTCAAGTGTGTCATGAACCCATCCCGCGAACGTGCCGATACCGAATCAGGAGCCCTGCCACAGCGGCGCGCGTTGACGTGCAAGCGCCAGCGCAAGGCGTGGCTAGATATTACCACGAAGCGGAAAGAGTGTCAACGCGGATTTGCCGGCGGGTACGCCAGGTCCGGCGGCATCGGATCGCGCAACTACGAACGCGGGGATCGCGCCGGATGGATCAGGCAAGCCGGGTCCGGTGGAAACGGACCTCGGAACCACGGGGCGCCGGGATCGCGCCGGATGGATCAGGCAAGCCGGGTTACCTCGGCCTTCGACCTAAACAGTTCCCCGCAGTAGATCCCTTCAAATACCGAACCGCGTACGGCCTCGACGATACGGCGTACCAGCGCGCGGCTGTCCTCGTCACCGGCACACGAAATATACAGGGAAAGGGGAACGGA
>JAPOOT010000043.1 GCA_026713285.1 Gemmatimonadota bacterium
CGACGTGGCATTCGCAAGGTCGATCGGAGATTGCAGCGATCCCTCGGCACATAAGGCGAAATCCGGGCTTAACTGGCCCCAGACGTCCGGTCCGTTCTCGTCACCGTATCCCCATGCGACCTGCTCGGTCTGGACCGGCGGATCCTCCGGTATCTCTGACGAGGAACAGCCGTACATTCCCAGTCCGATCATGCAAGTGACTGCGACCAGCTTGTGGATAATCATTTGTACTCTCCTTTCCGATACCCATTTGTGCTTATCTGTACTTTCAAGCGTGAATTGAATACTCTGGCCAAATTCAGCCAATTTCCAGAACTGCGGGAAGCTCGGCCAATGTAGCAATTTCATATTCCGCCACGATCCCAGAGTGACTTGCCTGACTGTCGCGATTCAACCAGACCGATCTTACGCCTGCTGCATTCGCCCCAGCGACGTCGTTCTTCAGAGAATCCCCCACGTGCAACAGTTCGTCCAACGCACAGTCGGCCTGCTGTGCGGCGATCTCGAAGATTCTCCGGTCTGGTTTTTCAATTTGCACATCCTGCGAGAAGATGACAAAGGCAAATCGTGCCTCCAGCCCACAGCGTTCCGGATAACTGTTTCCGTTTGACAGCAGGCCCAGTTTGTAATGAGGCGCCAGTTCATCGAAAGTAGGGATGACGTCGGGATACAATTCGATGTCTTCGAAACGGTGTTTGAGGTATACCTTATTGAGACAGGCAGCGATTTCACGATCCGGATGGCCAATGCACTCGAGCGTCCGCTTAAACGAAAGCAGCCTGATTTCCTCGTGGTTCCAGATCCTGCCCTTCACTTCTTCTTCGACCTCACCGCGAATCGAAATCATATCTTCGATCGTGAGGTCCTCGGCGCGCCGTGTTGGAACCAGCCCGCGAAGTGCTGCCAGGGCTTTCTCCAAAGAATGGCGCATGACCTTCTGAAAGTCCCACAGGGTCATGTCGCCATCGAAGGAGATTGCCGAGATTCGCACGTGATGTCCTCTATGTTATGGGGTTGCTTGAAGGGAGCGCGGAACCCTTCACATGCTCCGGTGTGTGTCAGGGGACAGACTTTGTTCGCGCGGTCTGGTCGAACCATTCGGGAAGATGCTCTACGACGGCGAGGATCCCGGAATAATGTTTCGTATCAAGGGGTTCGATTTGTGTCAAATTCTGTTTGTCCCGCATGTCGTTTAATCCAATTTGGCAAGTCTGGATGATTCCTTTATATAACTCTGAACGGGATTCCAGGTTTTAATGTAAATAAACGACTAATTAGTGATACATAAAATGTTATGATCAAAGCGATCCGAGTGTTCGCTGCATAGGTACGGGAAAGTGGGTTGTCTATGGCGCGGCGTGACTGGTATTGCGAGGATGTACTTACCGGTGGCCTCGATGTCAGGCGTGTCTTTGAAGATGATCTGGTCCTGGCATTCCACCATCCGCGGCCCGTAGCCGAAGTCCACGTGGTTGTGGTGCCGAAGTCCCACGTGTCGGGGCTCATGGATGAAGCCGCCCTGGATGGGGATCTGCTAACTTCGATGGTGCGCGCTGTTCAGCAGACTGCAACGTCCACCGGCCTGCTGGATGGCAGGGGATTCTATGTGCGTGCCAATGCGGCGGCGCCAGGAGTTACTCCTCACATGCACTGGCATGTTATCGGACCGGGGGCTGGCGCGGATTGGCCAGAAACAGGATCTAAGATCTAAATCAGTGTGCTGGACTTTCATCCTGGACCAAGCGGATACGAAGCGTATTCAACCTCAAACAGAAGAAGCCAAACTGACGTACCTCATGGCTTCATTCAAATACTCCACGTAGTCACCGTAGTCGCCTTTTCCAAACTCCGCGAACCTTTGCCCCGCCAACATCGCCCTGTTAGATGAAGGGAGAGCGAACTAATGGGGTTCCTCAGTGACCAGGTACTTGTTCAACAGATCCGGACCGGTGACGAACGGGCCTTCGTGGCCCTGATCCGGCGCTACGAGCGATCTCTGGCCGTATTGATCCGGGATCGTATCGGGTCGGTGGAGGCGGTAGAGGACGTGCTGCAGGAGACGCTCGTTCATGCCTGGTTGGGGTTGCGTGTTCGAGCTCCAGGAAACGTGCGCGCCTGGCTGTACCAGGTTGCGCGCAACCGCTGCGCCGACTTCATGCGCTCTAAACAACGGCGAGAGCGCTTCGTCGACTCCGAGGAACTCGCGACGATGATTAACCGCTTCGGTGTGCCGTGGTCCCGTCAACGGCGGGCAGCAGAGGATGTGGTCGAAGCTTTCGATCACGTGCCCGATAAGGAACAAGCGGCCCTGAGATCGTTCTACCTGGATGGATTGAGCATAGCGGAAATCGCGGCCCGCCATCGCTGCCCACCGGGAACCATCAAGCGGCGGCTGTCACACGGCCGGGACATGGTCCGAATCGAACTGGGCGTTACCAGGAAAACAAGGAGCATTGCCATGCGCACCGAAAGAACTGAAACCACGACGGTACCCTTTCCCAATTACCGGCCCGAAATATCCATCGAGAAAAGTACGGCAACCCCATTTTCCATCGACCTTCGGGAGCTGTCATGGTGGTTCATCGTCCCCGAAATCGGTGACCAGGTCCGATGGGCGGATTACGAACCTACGCGGGATGGTTCGGCCTGGAAGTTAACTGAGGTCAAGGACATGGCCGCAACGAGGCGCGCCATTATTCACGGAAGACCATGCGTAGAGATCGAGATGGAGGAAAAACGCCGTCAGGACAGGGACGGTCTCTTGCCGCTCAACCATGATCCGGAAACGAGGGATCGCCACACCCGGGTCTGGGGCTGCCTCGAAGAGACGGAGGTGCATTGGCTGGCCGTCGAGAGCATGAAGTCAGATGGGACCAGGGAACTCCTGACCTGCCTCGACGAAGACTTTGGATGGGATTTTGGCATGACGCCCCGTCTGGTCGAAGACCGGGATTACCTGACGGAACAACCGGACGGTACGTTCATTAAGAAACCGGATGCACCGCAGGTGTTTTCAAAGGGCCTCTACACGGTACGCATCGGCGACCGGACATTCGAATGCATGCGGGTTTTCGATATCGACAAAGACACGTCCGAGCGAGCGGTGTTGGTCATGGCGTACGTCACCCGCGCCGGCCGCACGCTGCTGTTCCGGCGCTACAACGGCAACCATTGGGGCAAGCGGGAGAAGCCGCCCCATTTGCAGGGAGTCGAAATGACGTGGGAGGAGGATCTACCACACACCCACCGGCTCGTGATCGACGGCGTCAAGTACATACATCACTACGACGTGCTGACGGATGAAGCATGTGGAAACAGGGAGTAAGCGGATTGTCAGGTAATGGTTGGTAACGGACGCGTGCTGCCATTATACTTACGGGATTAGTTTACTACGGCATCGGTTTATTACGGCATCGGTCTAATTGTTCCTCTCTGTAACACGGGTGACACAAGTCGGTTATGAAGATCATCAGCATGATCAAGCACTTTCCGGTGAATGCGCCGTAGTATAGAAGGAGGTACCGAAAGAATGCCGGTACTTGTTCTGGTGAAGCATTCGTTGCCAGTGGTCGATCCTGCGGTTCCTTCCAGGGAATGGCGTTTGTCGGAAGAAGGTCAGGTCCGCTCCCTGATATTGGCTGAGAAACTGGGACCGTATAATCTGGATATGATATTCAGTAGCAACGAACCTAAAGCCATTGAAACAGCCAGTATCTCAGCAAACAGGCTTAATGTTCCGGTGGAAGTCGTAGAGGGATTGCACGAACATGAGCGCAGGAATGTCGGTTTCCTGGAGAAGGATTGCTTTGAGCAGTCGATCAGCCGTTTCTACGCTCAACCTGCGGAACTGGTTTTCGGCGAGGAGACCGCGGATACAGCGTACAGAAGATTCTCCAAGTCCGTCGAAGATCTGTTAGAACGATTTCCGCAAGAAAAACTGGCGCTCATGACCCATGGGACCGTTCTGAGCCTTTATGTGAGCCGCATTACTCGCCAGGACCCATTCGCGATGTGGAAACAGTTGGGACTCCCTTCCTACGTTGTGCTGTCCCGACCCGATTTTAATGTGATCGAAACTTGCTGGAACGCCTCGGATACCCAGTCTCGGAACGTCGTGTAATTTCCGCGAAATCACCCCTGCCTCAGCGCGTTAACCGGGTTTCTGCCCGCGGCTGCGAGTGCGTGCGCCCCGATCGTCAACCAGGCGATGGCGAGCGCAACGAGACCACCCGCTGCAAACCAGACGAAGTTGATTCCCGCCGCATAGGCATAGTTCTGCAGCCATTGCGCCATGGCGAGGTATGCAAGAGGCCAGGCGATCACATTGTTCATTAGAACATACTTCATGAAGTCCTTTGAGAGCAGCGAGGACGATGTCCGAAGATGAACCAGGCGGATGTCGTGCCTCTCACCCGGGCGAACAGCTCGATTTCGGGGAAATCACGCTTCAGGACGGGTCCCCATCCCGATGGCGATCCCGCGGTACGGACCGTCTGTCCGGCGCTTTCTATGTCATCTACGACCCGGTACACCCGGTCGGCATGGGGATGATACCGATCGTAGCTCAACTCGTCCCATACGTAGCGCAGGATCAGCATGCAGGCCGCCAGGCCGATCGCGAGCCCCACGATGTTAATGAGCGTGTAGGCGGGATACCTGAGCAGGTTGCGGAAGGCTATGGTGAGGTGGTTTTGGAGCATTGTATACCGCGTGTAGGGATAAAGAGATCAATCCTTTAATGTAACGTGGTAATTCTTGAAAATACACCCTGCTTTCAGTTACTCAAAACAGGTTACAGACTCCCTGGGTTGTGTCAGTTCGCGAATCCCTTCCTTCAATCAGGATATGCTGTATTTTAGTTCATTGCAAACCTCTTGGAACATAAATCAACCCCGAGTCTGACGTTTGTAATCCTGGTAATTTACGATGCCCGACCCTTTGACCAACACATCGCAACAGGTCTCGATCCCGGTTATCCGCCATGAAAGACCCCGGCTGTTCAGGCCGGCCGACGGTCCTGACTTCCGTTTTAAGGTTCCTGTCGATCCGGTTCGCCGCCGCATCCTCTCCAGACTTCTGGACGACTGCGAGCTGTATGCAGGTCAGCGGCCATGGCGACGGGTTCCGCGCCGAATGCACAGCCCCCACCCAAATCACCAACTCTACCTTACCTTTTACACCGCCATGCAGGCCACGGCCCTGATCGAAAATTACGCCTTCGCCTGGCGACTCACGGACGACCCGCGCTGGCTTGGACGGGCCCGCGCCTGGCTGCGGGCCGCGGCGGGCTGGGACCACGGCGATCACGTGGAGGAGCACTTCTACACTGCCAACCGCTACATGCACGCTTTCGCGCTTGCCCTCGACCTGATGGACGAAGTATTGCCCGAGGCCGAAAAGCGTCAGGTCCGTGACAGTCTCGTGGAGTTGATGGATCGCTGGTGGTTGTATGTGGACGAACGACGGCACTTCAAGGCAGGCGGGCACCACACCGTCGTCGACTATGGGCACTTCGGGGTAGCCGCGGTTCATCTGCTGGGTGAGCATCCCCGCGCGGAAGCATGGGTGCAGGCGGTTATCGATCGCTTCCGGATCGGCGTCCTGCCCCACGGCTGCGGTCCCGGTGGCGAGCCCGTAGACGGACCCACCTTCTGGGGTTTTGAAAACCTGTGGCTCCTGCATTTCGCCGATGCGCTGCGCAATGTTACCGGTATCGATCTGATGAGCGAGGTTCCAGAACGGTTTCGTCGTCCGCTTGCGTGGTTCCGCGCCCACTGGACGGCGCCTCGGGAAATCCCCGACGAGCTGTACTATCCCATCAATTCCAACGTCGTACTAGGCGGTCAGCTGGACAATTGTTCGCCGGTGCTCCTGAGGCTGGCCCAGGAGGCCGGAGACGGTAGGCTGCGCGATGTCGCCCTTTCCGATCCGCGCCTGGGTCGGCTGTATCGATTCGGAATGGGCGTCAAGGGTTCGACCGCGGAGTGCATGATTTCCTACGGGCCTTACGCTTACTGCTATTACGATCCCGCTTTCCGCTCGACCAGGGCGCGGCAAGTGACTTCGCTGTCGGGTCGTTTCGACATGTACACGGGCCGATTCGTCGTGATGCGCAGCAGCCACGAACCCGAAGCGGCGATTTTAAGCGTCAGCGGATACGCCGGCGGCCTGGCCGCCAACTTCATGAGCCTGCACGTTCAGTGGGCGGGCAGTCCGCTGCTGCGTACCATCAGTGCTTTCGAGGCGCAGCCGGTAACCTGCGGCAGCCTGCCCTGCGTGGGTGGGCAGAACGAGACTGTCGCCATTCCGGGTGGTCTGAAGCGCACGAAGGACTGGCAGCGGCTGCACGTCTCCTCCCGGCGAACCGAGCACGAATACTGGATATCCCGCGGAAACGATCCGGTCCTGCTCGTAGCCCTGCGGCGTCGCCCACGCGGTGTGCGGGTAATAAAGGAAGTTAGTCCGCTTATTCGGGTAAGTGGCGGCGACGCCCTGCAATATGATGCCAAACCCTGGTTTAACGCCAACGAAGGACACTTGCGTCTTCGCTTCCGGTTGCGGGGACGCGCGAGCGGACCCAGGGTGCTGTTCAACGCCGGGAACGGGGTCGGCGGGCATCTTGGGACTGGGGTCAACACGTTCGCCCTGGTTGCTGATACGGACGGCAAACTGCAATTCAACGTGCAGAGCCAGAACAACAACCTGGTTTCCGTACAGGCACCCGGTACTGTGGAAGTAGGCGCGTGGCACGACGTGCAAATCGCCTGGGGCGGTTTCAACCGGCGCGGCGGCAAGCCATGGATGGAGATAGCTCTTGATGGCGAGTCGAGACGCCTGGACGACCCGGCGGTCTTCGGCGAGATGGGACGGGACACACAGGGACTCGCTTCGCGGAAGGAACCGCGCACGTTCTACGTCCGGCCCAATACCGCCCTGGCCTTCGGCGGTTCGATACAGACGCCGGGGGTCTCCTCGGACTGCGATCTGTCCCTGATCGACCTTCACTGCCCGGGCCGACGCCGACTCATCGTGGATCCCGCAGATGGATTGGGACCGGAGACTGGCAGCGGCGAGTTGTCCTACAAGCTGAACCCCGTGGACCTGCGCGGCCTGGAGGGAGACCGCGCCCGGTTAGGCGCGGGATCAAGTCTGGTGGAGGTTATTTCAGTGTTTGGAAAAGGGCTTCAGTGGCGGACGGAGGAGGTGCCCTATGCGCCTTCAGGGCTTGCTGCCGGTAGTCTGGTCAGCTTCCTTCCAGATGCTACCGAGGCCTCAACTCGGCTAGTGGCGGGTACAGCAGACGACGTCATGGTCCTTGCATTTTGCGGCAGTTTGGCGAAGGCCCGAATCACCCGAGAGGACGACCGGTTCAGGTTGATCGAGGGTGATCGGGAGTATGCATTTGAGGTTTCCCGGCGGGGCGGGGCGATTCTGAGGCCGTATTAAGGACTTGTCGATCGAGGAAGCACTCATGCCCAGGCGTATTTAACCTTTAGATCGTTCAGTTGCCCGTGAGGTAAGATTCCTTCATACTGCATCCGTCCGACGACAATACCCGGTGGAATTCCTAACTTTCTGGCAAATTGTCTGACCTCTGCTCTGTTGTTGGCGAGGGTTCTGAGCAGGTCGAGATGCTGTGAAGGGATTAAAAGGTCCGCAGCAAACTGATTCGCCTCTACTTCTTCCTCCCCATTTCCGTTTTGGTTTAACTCCAGGAACATCAGTTTCTTTCGGTGTAACAGGATATGGGCTGCCTCGTGAAAGAACGTGAACCAGAGGTGATCATTGGTCTTGTATCGTAAGCTTAACATTAACAGCGCTTTATTCGGAGCTATCCAGCGCGTTGCGCCACTGGCGGGACATCCCCTGGGTGTGGGTTCAAATACCACTGCAATCCCGGAATCGGCACACAGTTCCTGCAGCTGCGGCACAAAGACATCAGGATCCGGTTCGAGCGTAAGGGCACGAAGTGATGCCAGACTTGTTTTAAAGACTTCTTTGGAATAGTCCTCGCATTCCAGCGTGGACGCCTGGATTTCTCCGAATCTCAGCCAAGTTGCGATTGAACCGAAGGCCCTATTAGCGCTATCAGACATACGATAGGCCGTTTGTCCCAGTCCTGCCGACCAGCTTCGCCAAGTATCGACCGACCCCACACCAAAAAACTGTAAACATTCAGACACGGTCTTTGCTTTATCCCGATAGGACCGTATCCATCCCATCTTGCGCATATGCGAAACGGGCAGCTCGTCCAACCAACTCACGTCATCACGTAGTTGCTCGATAGCTTGCTGATCGGCAAGAGCCGCCCTGTAACCTGCCTCGCGATTCAACCAGAAACCGACTGTACTACCCAGAACTCGTGCCAACTTGATGGCATTTGCATCCGAGATCGTAGCCTTTCCGGTAATCAGTTCATTCACATGCTTGCGCGACACACCAAGCCGGTCTGCCAACTGGGCTTGCGTCCAATTGCGCTCTTCGAGCAGATTCGCTATGGTGTGGCCGGGCGGCGAGATCCAGTCTCGCTTTAAGGAATCTAGACTGTTCGCGAACGTTCTCTGCATACACGGTAATATAAACTTATTAACCTAATTCGTTAACAATAATTTTCAATTAGATTGCATTTGAGGGGTTATTTCAACCTGCCGGAGGGCTTTGGTGCTTGGGAGCAGAAGTAAGGGGGTGGTCAAGTCCTGAATGTGATTTTGAATCCTCAATCCTTCTGCTGCGCCGAAAGCCACTCCCAAAGCTCAGGATCGTCGTACGCATTTACCCAGGCCCCTACGTGGCCTGCTTCCGGGTAAATGGTAAAGCGGACGTTGCCTCCGGCCTCCTCGAGCGCATCGACCATCTCCTGGGATCGAGCCAGTGGCACGATCTCATCTTTCGCGCCGTGGAAGACCCAGGTCGGTATGCCCTTCATCAAAAGCACCTTTTCCGGATCCCCACCTCCGCAAATGGGTGCGGCCGCGGCAAACATTTCAGGATAGGTATACGCCAGCTCCCACGATCCGTATCCGCCCATGCTCAGACCGGTTACGTAGATCCTGGACTTATCGATGCGATGGGTCTCGACGACTTCGTTTACCAGCGCATGCAGCGTTTCTATGGACCACCAGACATCCTCCGGGCATTGCGGCGAAATGACGACGTAAGGGAAATCCCTCCCCTGGGCGATCATTTTCGGTGGACCGTGGACCTTAACCATTTCCAGGTCGTCTCCACGTTCACCCGCGCCGTGGAGGAACAAAAGCAGTGGCCATTCCTCTTCGTTATTGTCATATGAAGGCGGGAGGTATTTCAAGTATTTCATTTCGGTTTGCTCTCCGTTCTCAAGCAACAGACGTTGTGCGACCTGTCGCTCAGCGGGCTGGGCATCGCAGGGTTGGACGTTCCACAGCAGGCAGCACATCACGGCCGCCAGGCAGAGACTTCTCATAATTGCCATTGGTATCCTCGTCTATGGAAGTGGAATTTGTGAAAGTACTAATAGCCGTATTGAAAAACCAGTTTCAGTGTTAGTCATGGCAAATTACCGCGGCCGACCAAAGAAAAGGATGTATCCATCGTTGTCGCGCAACTCAAAACCTCTCAATCCATCCTCGGTATCCGCGAGCTCCCTGGCAAACCTTATGTTAGCCTCGGCAAATTCCGCCGCCAGTGCGTCGGGATTCTCAACGCTGATAAACGCGTCCCAGCGTGCCCAGGGGTGACGTGTACTGTTCGGCTGCGGATTTATATCTTCGGTGATTTCCTTCAGGAGTATCTGCGTGTCGTCTCGACCGACGATTGCAAAGAACGGGTCTTCTACTGGTGACTGGTGGCGGACTTCGAATCCCAATATTTTGTAAAAAGCGACCGAAGGGGCTAATTTGTCCACGACCCAAAACGGTGAGATATTACCCAATGACGTACGCGACAACTTTCCCTCCCATATCGGTCGAGTTCATGTGTGAATGCCAGATATGTATACGACCCACTCGGATCGGGTTCCGTTGCAAGGAGCCAAACTGCGGATTGGGGAGTAAAGGGTCAAGGACGTGGAGATTCTCGAACCTCGACTTCGGTCCCGTCCTTCACGAGCGTAGTCACCCGAAGCACACCCGGCCGCAGGACTTCCGCCGATTGTTCCTGTCCATCCACCGTCACACGGGGGTCGCGACACCAGGCGGCCGGCACGCCGACTTCCACCGTCAGGCTTCGGTAGGGTACCTGCACGGGCAATTCAGGTAGGGCGATGCGGTAGCGTTGTGATTCGGGCTTGTCGCAGACCGTCTCGTTGCCTAAGCTCGCGTCACCCACGGCACCACCGTCACCCAACGCTCTATCACCTCCCACCATCTCGATCCTGGCGTGTCGCCGCATCAGGTGATAGCTAAGCGCCTCCTCGGGCACTGCGCACCAGACGTCATCGCCACCCTCAGAAAGGACCGTCTCCAAGCGTTGCCTTAGCTGAGCTTCGGAGCAGTCCTTGTTGGGATGAACGGCAGTTTCCAGCGGGCAGTGGCAGTAATCGATGAGCCAGCCCTGCAGCTCCTGGGCCTGGCGTATATTTCGGTAGGGGTCAAAGACGCTGTAGAAGGGAGGGTAGTAGTGGTCGTGCAGGGCTGTGCGGTTAATCCAGAACAACTCGTCCCCAGGCAGGTTCAGCGCATCCGTCAGGCTCATGGCGCCCAGGTAGTTGAATCGGCGGCAGGCTTCGAGGACGTGATCGGCCATGTTGGTATTGTCGCCTGGCGAACAGTACAGGATGATTGCTTCCCTGAGTGCTTCCTCCAGCACCTGCCTGGCGTGGCCGATCTCCCGGTCCACCGTCTCCGGCGTGATGATCTCGTGGCTCCATGAGTGGTTTCCCACACCCCAGCCTCGGGCGAGCAAGTCGCGCAACTCACCAGCGTTCATATGGCGGAAACCGTTGAAACTGGAGTTGCCGATGTTACGGATCTCGCCTAACTGGCCGACGACGACTTCGACGTGACCAGGTATTCTGTATTCCTCGTGCATTGGGATGGCGAAGCGATGCAGGTTGGTCAGGGCTTCGTCGTAGGTGATCGAGTAAACCCAGCGCTTGCCGTACTTCCAGGGGCATATGCTCAGACTCATGGGAGATCGCCTCTTGCCATTTCGCCCGTCGGTTCGTTGCTGTTCAACTCATCGCTGCCCACATTTCACCTCGATGATTCGGCCTTACTACTCGACGCTATGCGCTTTCCGCCGCGCCCCAAGTACCTTTCAGCTCGACGCTATGCACCTCTCATCTCGTCGACGGCCTGCTTGAACTGCGCGTAGGAACAGCCGTATCCCAGCGTCCACTCGAAGATGTGGAGACCATAGTTGGTTGCCAACCGTTGCGGGAAGGTGTCCGCGGACTCAACGCCGACGGTCGCGTCGCGCATCACGATGCAGCGATAGCCGCGCGCCAGCATGGGACGGGCGCCTCCCTCGGCGCCGAGCAGGCACATATCGGCCGCAAACCCCATGTAGATGAGCGTATCCACGCCGCGTTCGCGCAGGTACTCGTCCAGCACATCGGAGTAGAACATGAGGGGCTCGTCTCCGACCGGTGAAACGATTTCGGCCCGCCGCATCTGTGCCAGTGGGGAACGCTCCATGTAGTCTTTGCCGTGAGCCCGTTCGAGCATCTCGCGCTGCCTGGGATGTATAGGCGCCGTGTCGCCGGAGCGCCGGGACTCGACTTGGGGATACTGCCGGTCCATCCAGTCCGTCTCGACGTGGCAGACGGGCATGTCGATCGAACGGGCCAGGTCCATGGCAGGGCGGATGACCTCGGCCATGATGCGTTCGGCCTCATGCGTCGCCTGGGGCCAGCCCATGCCGACGCAGAAATCGGTGTCCACGGGCGGGCCGTCCGGGCAGCCGATATTCCAGCAGTGCATGCCTACCAGGGCCGTTTTCTTCAATGAGAGCGAGAGAATGACCTCTTCGTATCCCGGTCGATCGGTCGGCAGGGCCCTGTAGTAGCGGGCGGACAGTTGTAGCGCTTTCTCCACCGAATGTTCTCCACTGTTCTTGGTCATCTGCGGTTCTCGTCGGCTACGCGGCGCACTATGGCGGCTGCCTGCTCGCAGTGGTGGGGCTCGTACTTGTCGCAGAACGAACTCCAGCGGATGAATCGTTCCAGCACCTCGTGCGCGTTTGGACAGGAGGCGGCATCGTAGCGATAGGTGCGTGTCGCCGGAGGTTGCGAGTACGGGAAGCGCTGCTGCTCGGCTGCTTCGTTAAGGAAGGGAAGGGCTATGGGCAGCAAATAGTAGCGCATCGGGCTGGCTCCGGGGATGCCTCCGGCCGCTACCTGGGCGCCGAACTCCTCCACATCGCATCGGAACTGCTCCGGGTCGATGGTGAATCCCGCCATCCAGCAGGAATACACCTCTGTATCCGGCGGGATCGGTAAAGCAGTAATGCCCGGGATTCCGTCGAGAAGCGTGCTCAACAGGCGGACCATGCGGTCTCGCTTCTCCACCTGCGGCTGGATGATCTCCAGCTGCGCCAGGCTGATCGCCGCGGTCGACTGGGTCATGCGGTGGGCGAAGCCATTCACCGTGTGTACGCGACCGAAGTGCTCTACCATTTCTCCGGCGCGGGCATGGCCGACGAAGCGCGCCCGCTCGGCCAACGCGTCGTCGTCGGTGAGGATGCAACCGCCCACGTCGGAACCCATGGTTTTCTCTGCGTCGAAGGAAAAGCCTCCCGCCGTTGCCAGGGTGCCGGCCAATCGGCCCTTGTAGCGGCCGAAGACAGCCTGGCAGGCGTCCTCGTAGACCACCAGGCCGTGGCGTGCGGCGACTTCATTGACGGCGTCCATGTCGCAGATCAGTCCGCTCAAGTGCACCACAAGGATCGCGCGTGTGCGTTCGGAAATGCATGACTCGATCGTTTCGGCGCTGATGTTGATCGTACCCGGAGCGGTATCGGCGAACACGGGAATGTAACCGGCGCTGATCAGGCCCTGCACGGTACCGAAGTCGCTGACCGAGCTGACAATGATCTCGTCACCCGGCTCAAAGTCGAAGGCCGCGGCCAGCACGGCCAGGGCCGGCGTGCAGCCTGGCGTTGCGATGCAGTGCGCTACGCCGTTGGCATCGGCAAAGGCGCGCTCGAACCGGCCCACCATGTCGCAGGTAAGACCGGAATCGACTACTTCGGCCAGGTACTCCATGGCCCGCGGACCGATCTCCCGGGGAAAGGGCTGTGGCAGCGGGCCATCGGATTCCTGCCGGGTCGCGGCCCCGAAGCGCGCATGCTCACGCTGACGCTGGCCGGTAATGGTATCGGATGTCATACAGCCTCCATTCAAGCTGAATCGCTGTTTTTGTATCGACCAGCCTCGCCATGCTAAAAATCAATGCTCCGCCATGCTTTATTATAACACTCCGACAAGTCCATTTACAGCATTTTGCCGAGTTACAATGAAGCGTTTCGCCGTGCTACGATATAGCACTCCACCGAGTTACGAGGTAGCACCCTGTGACTGCAGAAACGCAACGACAGGGCGCTCCTCTTCCTCCGTATGGAAACCGTGGGTTGCCCAGTATAGACCGGTTTGCGAGCTACCGAAAATATCCGATCGAGCATTGACATCCACGCCCATTTCAAGGAGGAATCGGATCACTTCGATCCTCAAGTGATAGCAGGCCAGGCCGAATGCCAGGTCGACTTGCGACTTCTCATCGGCAGGGGATGGGAGATGGGACCCATGATACATCCCCTCGGGTCTTAGCCGACCGTCTGTGTGGAGAAAGGACTGCACCTTCGCGAGGTCGCCCGTGCCGGCGGCGAAAAGCAGATTATCGATGCGCGCCCCGCACCGCGCCAGCATGTCGACCGACTTCCTGTAGCTGAACAGCAACGCGGTTCCCAGTGGCGCTCCGTCATCAGCGACTCCGTTAACAGCCGCGCCTGCATAACATAAAACCTGCACCAGCGCCGGCTGCACACCAGCAGCCGCCGGATGGATACTGGAAACCAGCAGGCATAGCGTCGTCTGATTCGTACCCCCGCCATAGGTTTCGGCGAGGGCGTCGATCTCCGCCCCGGCTTCGATCAGTATCCGGGCGATTTCCGCGGCATTCTTGGGCGACTTCTGCAGCTCGTCATCAACGCCATTGGCGGCTACATAGTGAAGGAGGGTTGCCCGGTGATTGGATCTGGACCGGGCCGTGATGAGATCGGGGTGTGCCACCAACAGCTTCGTCAAGGTGGCTGCGTCCCCGGTTATAATGGCCTCTACCGCTTCGTCGAATAGCGATTTTATAATACCCGTCCTTTGGTGGCAGATCAGACTGGCACAACCCTGATCTCATTCTTTTCTGCCTACCATCACAAGAAGGCACTTTTTATCCGGCCCGCGCGCCATCTGGCACAGGCATTTCGGGTACCAGGAGGCACGGGGTAAGTCCGTCCGTGTAACCGATATCGAAGAGCATTCCCTGCGAAATCTCTCCAGCCATTTTCCTATCGGCCAGGTTCACTACAAAGAGCGCTTGCTTACCTTCGATTTCTCGAGGGTTAGACCGTTCTTGCTTGATCCCCGCCAGGATCGACCGGGTGTGATCGCCAAAATCGACCACCAGCTTCATGAGCTTGTTTGAATTGGCCACATCCTGGACCGAAGTGATCGTACCGACCCGAATGTCGAGTTTTTCGAAGTCTTCGAAACAGACTATATCTTTAAGAGGGGCGGGTTTCATGTGTGCACCTGTATGTTTTTTGCGCCACTTTATCTCTGTGGGGGTATCATGTTTTAGGCCAAGCCAGTTCGACTCCGAATTCTCCCAGTTGTCCAAGCGGCAATAGTCGAGCTTGACTTTCGGTAAACCATTCGCAGCGGTCTGTCGAACCGTCTTTTTCGGCCCTGAGGCTGAACTCTACGAGCGTTACATCGTAGACTAATCCAATGTGATGTACCGTGTCGCCCGCCCGATATGCCGGATTATCATACAACTGGGAATAAACCGCGGTCAACCGATACCTTTCAATATCCACAATGCCTGTCTCTTCTTCCAATTCCCGAACTAATGCGCCTTCGGGGTGCTCTCCCCATTCGATACCACCGCCAGGCAATGTCCATAGTCCGGCATCCGCCAAACCGCTCGTCACACGAACCAGGAGTAAGCGGTCTGATGGGTCACGACACAAACCATAGGCACCGTGGTATACGCGCTGTTTTTCAGATTCTGAGGACATTGTTTGTTACTCTTGGAAAATTGATGATCTGGGAGTCCAAAACAAGCGTTTCTCGCAGGCTGGTTTGCTATCCATCCAACTTCAAACCCAACCCGTCGTGTGCCACCCAATAACCTCGATTCCTGGCGTATTCATCCAACTCATCGTGCTCCAGGTTTCCCTCATGAGACAGGTGAGTCGCGTACACCAAGCCGTTGTCCTTGAGCAATCCGCATTCGCGGAATCGATCCGTGTGGGCGGCAACATCCTTCGACGCCAGATGGTCCGCCGGCCTGGATTCAAAACCGATTCCGTAGGTGTGATCGAGTATGACCACGTCAAACATGGTGCGTTCCTGCTGAAGGTGTTCCCAGACCTCTTCGGACAGCACCGACGTGTCGGTGCCATAGAACACGGCATGATCTCCCTGCACAATTGAATATAGTAGAAACCCCTGGTCGTTGCCGTGACTGGCGGGATATCCGGTAATGTGGTATCCATCTATACTGTATGCTTCAAAAGGCGTAAGGGATAGAAGTTTCAACTTCAACGCAGACTGTGTTTCCGAATCGAAAATGCTCCCGTACGCACTTTGTTGACTCACAAACTCATCGATCACGCGCAGTGTTTCATCTGAGCCAGCAAGCAACAGGTCGCAGGAGACTTCCGTCCCGTATTCGGCATGCCTTGAGAGGATAAATCCGATATCCAGATGGTCTGCGTGCGGATGCGTCTGAAGGCATATGCCGATGCCGGCGAGAGAGATTTGGTGTTGGAATGACGCGGCTGCGATGTCCGGACCGATGTCCACGAGTAGATCATCGTTGATGACCAGCGACGATCTCTTGCGGAGGTTCTTGCCGCCAACCCTTCTGGCTTCCGAACAGACCTCGCAGACGCAGAAAGGGATCGGCATCGATGGCGCGGCCGCGGTTCCGAGAAAAGTTACATTCATCTGTCAGACCGCCTTGTCACACTACCTTCCCTATTCTGACCGCAGGCTCTCCACCGGGTTCGTCAACGCAGTCGTTACCGCCTTGAAACTGACGGTAGCCAAGGCGATGATCAGTGCCATAACACCAGCGATCAGAAACCACGCGGGGCCGAGATCGATCCTATACGCGAAGTTCTGCAGCCAGTTGCTCATGACCCAGTAGGCCAGGACCCAGGCGACCGGCACGGCAACCGCCACCAGCTTGAGAAAATCCTTTGAAAGCATAAAGACAATACGTGTTACCGTAGCGCCCATTACTTTGTGAATACCGACTTCTTTGGTTCGCTGCCGGGTGGTGAACGCAGCAAGGCCGAACAGACCCATACACGCGATGAAAATGGCCAGAAAGCTGAAAGCGCCGAGCAGATTGCCGGTCCGTCGTTCCGACACGTACAATCGCTCGAAATCTTCATTCAGAAACGAATACGTTAATGGGTAGTCGGGGAATATCGAAGTCCATGTTTCTTCAACCGCCGTAATTCCCTCTGGTATATTCTGCGCCTGTAATCGTATCGCCGCCTGGCCACCGCCGCCGCGGCTCAATAATCTCAGCTGCACTGGCTCTGCCGCACTATGAAGGCTACCCATATGGAAATCCTCAACCACGCCAATAATCCTGATAGGCGGGCCCTTGTAACGTCCTGGATGAATGCGACGTCCTACGATTTCTTCTGGAGTGGTCAGGCCTAATCGTTCAACCGCGGATCGATTCATGATTACCGCATTGAGTGAGTCATCGGTTAACACACTGGAAAATGGACGTCCGGCAAGCAGATTGAGGCCAAGGGTTTCTTCGAAATCGGTAGATACAAACAGGGCGGGAATCCTGACCGATTTATCTTCCGGCTGATCTGTCAGACGTGTCGGAAAGGCAGGCATTACATTAGCACTGGCCATTCGTCCTGGCATGAGTACAGATCGAGTAACACGCTGTATATGCGGACTCCGGGAAAGCCGGGCCTTGAAGGCGTCGAAATCCCGTTCCACTCCTCCGATAAGTGGAATCACAACGATCTGATCCTTATCGAATCCCAGACGTTTACTCTGCATGTAATCCAGTTGTTGATACACTATTGCGGTACTGATGATCAGCAGAATCGATACCGTAAACTGTCCCACAACCAGAATCTTGCGCAGCGTGGGACCTGTGGTACCGCTTGTCATTTCACTCTTGAAAATCCCTGCCGGATGAAACCTGGAAATTACCAGTGCGGGATAACTGCCGGACAGGAGGCCCACAAACAAGGTAATTCCCAACAACCAAAGCAGCACCTCCGGATTGTCCAGGAAGCTGACCTGAATCGTGTTTCCGACCAGCGTGTTGAACCAGGGCAGGATGGTCAACAGGAGACCCATGGCCACCACAACGGCCAACCCGGCCGACAACATGGATTCGCCCATGTATTGCAGCATCAACTCGCCCCACTGTGCGCCGGCAGTTTTCCGAATAGCCACTTCTCTAGCCCGGATTGTGGACCGCGCCGTGGCCAGATTCATGAAGTTGATACAGGCAATCAGAACGATGGAAAACGCCACAACCCCAAAAACATAGATATACCTAATATCTCTATTGCTGGCCATATCCTGTTCCAGATTCGACCGCAGATGGATGTCGGTTATCGGCTGTAGCCGGAAATCGAAAGTCAGGCCTCGCGCAATTTGGGACTGAATAGGTTCAGAGGTATTCACCCACCTGGCGATCTTATCCTCCATTGCAACGAGGTCTGCTCCCTCAGTCAGAAGAATGTAGGTAAAATGCCGTGCATCGAACCAGTTCGTTGCATATATCTCACGACGGTTTGAAAAATCAAGGTTCTCACATACCAGGTAATCGACTGCAAAGTGGGAATTGGAAGGTACATCTTCCATAACACCGGACACTCGGAGGTCTTCCTCATCATCAGCGCGGATCAGCTTTCCCATGGGATCTTCATTGCCGAAGAGTTTAGTTGCCATGGTTTCGCTGATGACGACAGTTTGCTCCGGATGTGCATAGTCGTCCAGCGCGGTTTGCGGATTTCCCTTAACAAGCGGAAAAGAAAAGATCTTAAAAAAGTCTTTGCTTACCCTATACACATCGCGCTCATAGAACCCATTATCCCTATAGGTCATCATCCAGATATTGATTGTACCCCGCATCCGGGCATATTCCTCAACCTCCGGGAATTGGTCCTTTAGTGCCGGTCCTACTGCCGTTGGCGTGCGTGCGGAGTTGCCATTTACCACTCGATAGATACGATCGGCATGTTCATGGTATCGGTCGTAGCTCAGTTCGTTCTGGATATACAGCATGATCAGCATACAGCAGGTGATTCCTATAGCCAGGCCGAAGATGTTGATGCCGGCGTAGCCAGGCTGTCGGATCATGTTACGCAGGGCAATTCTCAGGTAATGGAATACCATAAGCGCCTTTGATTGAGTGTACTCGTGGTGGTAGGGACTTGCTTTGAAAATTGAGCGGATGCGCTACATGCTCACATACAGGGTAGCGTGGCTTTTTTGAGACGAACTACGCATGAGCAAGCACGGTGTGTTGCCTGGAATAGAAATCACGTACCCAATCCACACTATGCTCCAAAGCGTTTCCTGCCTGTACGGTGATCATTCAGTTTACCGATCCACGCAAGTGCTACGATGACCACCGGCCAGAATGACGTATTGAGTAAATCGTGTACACTTGCTGTAAGGGCAGCGATGTGTAAAGAGCCAGATCGGATATAGAGATCTCGTAGATCGAGCATTTCCATCAAGGATGCAACAATTACGACCGGGATCAGACACCGAACATCGATCGAGCCTTTTCTCCACAGGACCACCGTTGCAAAAAACACGATCAAGCCTATATGAATGTGGATCGCGTCCTTTGAAATCTCCAGGATGGATAGGATAATCAGTTTAGCGTTCTGGTAATCGGACATTTCCGAATCGATCTCCAGCCGTTTAAACCTTCAACCTCTATATCACCCCTGCCTGAGCGCGTTCACCGGATTCCTACGTGACGCCGCAAGGGCATGCGCCGCAATCGTCAACCAGGCGACGGCCAATGCGAGCATGCCACCGGCCAGAAACCACTCGAACCGGATTTCCGCGGAATAGGCGTAGTTCTGCAGCCAGTTGTTCATGACGAAGTAGGCCAGCGGCCACGCGATCAGGTTCGCCAGGAGCACGTACTTCATGAAATCCTTCGACAGGAGCATCACGATACCGGAAACCGACGAGCCGACGACTTTGCGAATCCCGATCTCCCGGGTGCGTTGCTGGATCGAAAACGAGGCGAGACCCAGGAGACCCAGGCAGGCCACGAAGATCGCCAGAAACGCGAAGACCGCGAAGATCTCGCCAAGCTGCTGGTCGGTCCGGTACAGCGCGTCGAAATCCTCGTCCAGGAAGGTATAATCGAGCGGAAACCTGGGATCCACATCCCTCCATATTTCCTCGATGTGTGCAATGGTGTCAGAGATTTCCTCGGGCTGGATCCGAATCAGGACGAAAATGTGATAGGCGCTGGTCATGATCAAGGCGGGTTCGATCTCTTCGTGTATCGTGCGCAGGTGGAAATCCCGTACCACACCGATCACACGGCCTTTCGTCCTGTTGTAATTGAGCCGCTCGATTTGCCTGCCGATGGCGTCGTCGGGCGCTCCCCATTCCAGGTACCGGACGGCCGTCTCGTTCATCAGGATCCCCCTGGTCGTATCCGTGCCCCAGTCCGATGAAAAGTTCCTGCCGGCGACGAGATCGATGTTCATGACATCCAGGAAGTGCTCGTCCACGTGCAGCGTGGCCATCATCAGGTGATCCTCGGGCCGCATTCCTTCGGGACGTACCTCCAGGATAGGCATAACCCGCATGCCTGGCACGCCGGTGGTCGTTGCGATACCCACGACACCGGGCAATTCCGACAGGCGCTGCTTCAGGACAGGCGTATTTGGCAGTTGCGGGGAACCTGTTATGGGGACGACCATAACGTGCTCTTTGTTGAAACCCAGCCGCTTGGTCTGGATGTAATCGAGCTGATCATGGATGATAGCCGTACTGACCAGCAGGAAGATGGACATGGAGAACTGAATCACCACCAGTGCCTGCCGCATCCCCAGGCCTTTCTTTCCAGTCTCCGGGTTGCCTTTCATTACTACGGCGGGAAGAAACCCCGACAGGTATGCCGCGGGATAGCTGCCGGCGGCTAATCCGATCAAGGTCGTACCGAGGGCCAGCGCGGCCACCACTTTCCAGTCGGTAAGTGGCAGCACGAGTTGTTTTCCCGCGATTTCGTTCACGGCAGGCAGGGCGAGATGGACCAGTATTACCGCCACGATCGCGGCGAGACCTGCCATGAGGACCGATTCTCCCAGGAACTGCCGGATCAACTGGACCCGATTCGCCCCCAGCACCTTTCTCACGCCCACCTCCCTGGCGCGCATCTCGGAACGGGCCGTGGCCAGGTTGATGAAATTGATGCACGCGATAATCAGGATCAGAAACGCGATGGCCATGAAGAGGGCCACGTACCGGATATCGCCGTTGGGTTCGTGCTCGCTCTCCCGGTTGGAATAGAGGTGGATGTCCACGAGGGGCTGGAGCGACGGCCGCAGGATGATGCCCGCCTCCCGGTACTGGTCACCCGCGTGACGCTCCAGAAAGGCCGGTAGTTTCGCTTCCAGATCATCCGGTGACACATGCTCGCGGAGCCGGATGTAGGTGTACAGGTTTCGGTGGTACTCCCAGTCTTCCAGGTCCCAGGAGGCCTGTATCGCAATCATCGTGCTATAGGATACGAACATGTCGGGACGCATGTGAGAATTGGTAGGAATGTTCTTCATGACGCCCGTCACCGTGAAGTCCCATCGATTGTCGAGATTGACTGCTTTGCCAATGGCTTCTTCGGCGCCGAAGTACTTGTCTGCCAATTCCTCGGTGATCACCATCGAATACGGTTCTGCCAGGGCGGTGCCCGGGTCGCCCGCGACCAGTGGAAAACTGAACATCCTGAACAGGTCCGATCCCGCCCAGATGACTTTGCGTTCATAGTAGATGGTGTTGCCGAGATCGACCAGCCATGCGGATTCCGTACCTCTCAACCGGACGACGAGTTCGATCTCGGGGAAGTCGCGCTTCAGGGCAGGCCCCCAGCCGGTGGGCGTCCCGGCGGTTTGAACGGTCTGGCCCCCGCTTTCGATATCGTCGACGATCCGGTATACGCGGTCGGCATGAGGATGATACCGGTCGTAGCCGAGCTCATCCTGGATATACAGGAGGATCAGGATGCAGGTGGCCATGCCGATGGCAAGCCCTGCGATGTTGATGAGCGAGTATGCGGGATGCCTGCGAAGGCTGCGTATGGCCACGCTGAGGTAATTCCGGAACACCTATGCCTCTTCTCTTTCGATTCTGTAATTGCGTTCTGTAATCACAATGCGAGGTCGCTTTCCGCAGTTGGCAGAAGCCGTATGCAAAATCCACGGGTGCATGAAGATCACGTCGCCTGGATCGCCGGTGAATTCGACGGCCTGCACCGGGATGCCGAAAACATCGACTGGTTTCATAAGGTAACGCTCCTCGCGGTCACCGCCAGGGTCGCGGGACCACAGATCTCGTAGATTTGGCGCCGCTCTCCTGACTGCTTTACTGATATCTTTAGACCGGCCCTCACCGATTAGCTCCGGTTGCCGAGCAAGGTGGCGGACGAGCCGATGGGACCCGGCAAGGCCAACCGTTGCACCGCCCTGCGCGATCAGCGGTTCCAGCATCGCGAAGACCTGTACGCCCGGGGTTGTTTCGGCCCCGTCATGCACGGCTGTGAGCAGGTCCATGTGCCATGAATGATTGGGCAGAACCCAAGGCTCGCCAGAAGGAAAGGTAAGGAGGAGTGCTCCCCAGGGGGATGGTTTCTCCCATTGTCCAGGTCCCAGGAGATCGTCAATCGCATCCCGCACGGCCTGGCTGCACGTGGGTTCGAAGGCTCCGGACCGCATTAACGTATTGAACCCCTTGGGCCTGGTCACAGGCCAGGTCTCAGGGTCATCGCGCGGGATCCCGCACCTTTGCTCCAGGTCGTCCCAGATGCGATCCAGCACCTGACTGACGTCCTCTATAGGTATCATGCCGGGCACGCGAACCCAGCCATGCTCATCGAATTCGGATCTCTGACGGGCGGTCAACATGGCTGTTCCATTAACTGAATCCCGTTCTTCTGACGGAGCCATCCGGGAACTGGCAATTGGCAGTTTATACCCCACTCCGTAGCACTTAGACTATGTCGATTTGCACGGCAATCGAGCATCCATAGTCTACCATGTGAACCAGTGCCGCTTTTATCGGTCCGTTACCCCTGCCGCAGCGCGTTAACCGGATTTCGCCGCGAAGCGGCCAACGCGTGGGCGCCGATCGTCAGCCAGGCGATGACCAGCGCGGTGACGCCGGCCGAAACAAACCACGCCAACCTGATTTCCGAAGAATAGGCGTAGTTTTGCAGCCAAATCGTCATGGCGTAGTAGGCCAGCGGCCAGGCGATTACGTTGGCCAGCAGGACGTACTTCATGAAATCCCTGGACAGCAATACCACGATTCCTGAAACCGTCGAGCCGAGTACCTTGCGAATGCCGATCTCTTTCGTACGCTGCTGTATCGAGAACGAAGACAGCCCCAGGAGGCCAAGGCAGGCCACGAAGACCGCGAGAAACGCAAAGGACGCGAAGACCTCGCCAAGCTGGCGGTCGGCACGGTACAGCCGGTCGAAATCCTCTTCCAGGAACGTGTATTCAAGCGGGTACCTGGGATCGACGTCCCGCCATACTTTCTCAATGCGCGAGACGGTCTCGGAGACCCCGTCGGGTGCGATACGGATAAGGACGTATTCCTGGTACGAACTCGTTAGAATAACGACCGGTTCGATCTCCTCGTGAATCGTTCGCAGGTGAAAATCCTCTACCACACCGATCACGTCCCCTTTCTTCCCGCCGAATGGGATCCACTCGAATCGCTTGCCAATCGCGTCGGCAGGCGCTCCCCACCCCAGGTACCGCACGGCAGTCTCGTTCAGCAGGAACCCCGTGGTCGAATCCGTACCCCAGTCTGTTGAAAAGTTCCGCCCGGTCACCAGTCCGATCTCCATGACGTCCAGGAAATGATCGTCCACCTGCAATGTGGCCATCATCAGGTGATCCTCGGGCCGCATCCCCTCCGGGCGGACCGGCATAATCGGCAACACCCGCATGCCCGGTACGGCGGTTGACGTCGCCATGCTCATAACGCCCGGCAACTGGGACAATCGTTCTTTCAGTACGGGCGTATTCTGCCGCTGCAGGAATCCCGTTATGGGCACGACCATTACCTGTTCCTTATCGAATCCGAGGCGTTTGGTCTGGATGTACTCGAGTTGGTCGAAGATGATGGCCGTGCTGACGAGCAGGAATATGGACATGGCGAACTGAGTCACGACCAGCACTTTGCGCAACCCCAATCCTTGTGTTCCCGATATTGGGCTGCCCTTCAATACTTCGGTAGGCAGGAAACGCGACAGATAGAACGCCGGATAGCAGCCAGCGGCTAATCCTGTGGCCAATGTGCCACCGGCCAATACGGCCAATACAAAGCCATTCGACAGGGGGAACGCCAGTTGCTTCCCCGCGAGCGCATTGACAGAAGGCAGGGCGAGATGTACCAGGACCACCGCCAGGATCATGGCGAATGCAGCGATCAGGACTGCTTCTCCCAGGAATTGCCTGATCAACTGGGGCCGATCTGCGCCCATCACCTTGCGTACGCCTACTTCCCTGGCGCGCATGGCCGCCCGTGCCGTAGCCATGTTGACGAAGTTGATGCACGCGATCAGCGGTATCAGGAACGCGATGATCATGAAGAGCGCCACGTAACGGATATCTCCATTGGGCTCGAGTTCGCTCTCCCGGTGCGAATGCAGATGGATATCTACAAGAGATTGCAGCGACGGGTTCAGGGTGACGCCCGCTTCGCTGTACATGTCCCCAGCGTAGCGTTCCAGGAAGGACGGCAACCGCGCTTCGAGTGCTTCGGGGGAGGCGCCTTCTCGCAACAGAAGATAGGTGTAGTTGTTGTCATGGTTTTCCCAGTCTTGATCCAGACCCATGGCTCTGAATTCTCTGAAGGAAGCGAACATGTCCGCACGCATGTGGGAATTGGCGGGCATGTTCCGCATGACGCCGGTCACGACGAAGTCCCAGCTTTGATCCACGTTGATGATCTTTCCCAATGCTTCTTCCTCGCCGAAGTACTTGAACGCCATTTCCTCCGAAACCACCATCGATTTTGGATCTCTCAGTGCGGTCCGGGGATTGCCGGAAACCAGAGGGATAGAAAACAACTCGAACAGGGCTGGCTCCGCCCAGATGACTTTCTTTTCGTAAAACCGGGATTCACCATGGGTAATCAGCCATGCGGACATCGTGCCCCTCATGCGGACGAACTGCTCAACTTCCGGGTTGTCCCGCTTCAGCGCGGAGGCCCATCCAGGGGGCGTACCCGCAGTCTCTATGGTCTGGCCACCGCTCTCTATATCATTGACGATCCGGTAGATGCGATCGGCTTTCTCGTGATGACAATCGTAGCTGAGCTCGTCCTGGACGTACAACAGGATCAGGATGCACGCGGTCAAACCGATGGCGAGGCCGGCGATGTTGATGAACGAGTAGGCGGGATGCCTGAGGAGATTGCGTATGGCCACGACGAGGTAATTCTGGAACATACGCGCCTTAGGTGGGGTGATGGTGATTGGTTGGTTTTCAGTTACGTTTTATGGCTCTTCGCTGCATCAAGTGGGTAACCGCATATCAAGCTTGCCGGCAATGAGATAAACCATGGCGATGAGGTTTCTGTCGGAACGATACCCTCTGGCCCGGGTCTTGGCGGCCTGTATGAGGCTGTTGATCCCTTCCAGC